>JAOUNC010000011.1 GCA_029881175.1 Nitrospirota bacterium
CCAAAAAACGCATTCCAATTTCATCCGTCAAGGTGGGCATGTATCTCTGCGGGATCGACCGTTCCTGGTTAGATACTCCGTTTCTCAGGCATCGGTTTCTTATTCGCTCGGCTGCAGACCTCACCAAGTTACACCAATCCGGGATCCAGGAAATCACCATCGATACCAACCGCGGGTTGGATGACACCACCCTTTCAGGAAATGATTTTCAGGAAGAAATACTTGCCACACCTCCTCCCCAGATAACCCCCATCGTCACCAAAGCGACCATTCCCCCAGAAGTGACACGCATACAGCAACTGCCGTCAGACATACAGGGAACATCCTTAGGAGGTGAACTCACCTCCATTCAACAGACACGTGAATTCATGCTGGAAGACGTCAAAGATATCCTCGAGACCCTTGCCAAAACAGGAGGAATCGCTGTTGAGCAGGTGAATATGGTGACCCACTCCATTATGGTGAATACGCTCGACCATGAAGAAGCCTATATTTCGCTCATTCGCACAAGAGAATTTTCAACAGCGCTGTACGATCATGTGCTCGCCGTCAGCACCTTATCGGTTTTGTTAGGACGTGCGGTCGGCTTAGAAGAATCCATATGCCAAGACCTGGCTATTGCTGGGCTCCTGCATGACGCCGGCCTTGCCAAGATTCCTCAAGCGCTCAGTCGACCATTCCTAGAATTATCTGATTCAGAACGGGTGATCTATCAATCTCACCCGAAACGTGGGCTGGACCTGTTGATGCAACAATCCACACTCTCAGAACAAGTCCAGACTCTTATACGGGAGCATCATGTCGCGCTGGATGGGTCCGGCTATCCAACAAATATTGATCCAGCCACGATTCAGCCAGCCAGCCGCATTCTTCGTCTGGTTGATGAATATGACGAGTTATTAAGTGGGCATCGGAGTGGAAAACCCCAAACAGTACGGGGTGCGCTTCAGAGCCTCTATCAACTAGGCAAGAAAGGGGGGCTAGACGTGGAATTGGTGGGAAATTTTATCAATCTCATCGGGATTTATCCCACGTACAGCTTAGTGGAACTCAGCACAGGTGAACGAGGCATTGTCACCGCCAATTCCAAAGAAAACCTTCTGCATCCCACCATCTTGCTTATCCAGGATTCCGCTCATCAACCATTGTCTGAACCCATTCCTTTTAATTTCTCTATCCTGAGCAAAGATGGATCTGGCCCTGAGATCGTAAAAATTTTAGCCCCAGAGGAAGTCGGCATTCAGCTGGATACCGCCCTGGAGGATTGGGTCACTCTGTAAGTCACTTCGCCGCCGATTTCCGTTTAAACCACTCCTCCTCAATGACTCTTCAATATACCCCAGAATGGCCTCACCCAGCCACGACTTATCGCCTCTTAAACGAATCATCAACAAAGGGCAGCATGGGGCAGGAACAACTCCAATCTGCGCAAGGAGCAAGGTTCCCCAAGAGATGGCGATAAGGGGATGGTCATTCAAAATAATTTTCCGCCGTACCCCAACATTGGGAGGGGGAGGGCTTCGACATGAAATACCTACAACGAAACCCGACAATCAGACTTTGGTGCCTCAGCGGACTCACAGGCATGGTCCTTATGGCAGGAGTCATTCTTGAAGAAGGCCAAGCCCGCGTCTATGCCCCATCTTCGGTGAGCGTCTCGGTTAAGAATCATAGGTTGATTCCGCAGACGCCAGCTTCATACCCGATCAAGATAGGAAAATCCTCGACCCTGCGTTCAGCCTGGAAACAGCCCTCGAAAGCGTCAGAGGCTCACGATCCTGGGAATGACAAGAAACTAGAGAAAAAAAGGATGGGACTCGCCATGTTATTTATGGGACTCTTAGCGGAGGAAGGGTAAGGTCTCTGAAGTCTAGGCACCATTCGAAGACGGTCTCACGATCCCGGCAATTCGAATGTTCTCGGTCTCAAACAATTTCACCTCCTCGTCATTTAATGTCGTTCACTCAATCCTCAGTTTACTCGTGCCAAAAGTTGCCATCCTAAGCATCGCGAAGGATCTGAGCCCAAATCAATAGCCAGTGGCCAGGCGAGATGTTTCGCCGAACCTTCCCTAAGCTCTTCGGCCTAGCTCAGGACAAACTGCGTTGAATGGGCTGCTCATGACAACAGGGAAAGCTCTCACTCTATCACTCCAACATCAGGCACAACTTGAAAAGGAATAGGCTAAGCAGAAAGGAACCAACCGTTCCACGATAACGTCCTTAGACAGTATGAAGATCAAAACATCAAGCCCTTCCGCATCCATCAACTTTTCAGCACAATCCTCAATCGTCAGACGCTTTCACCGCACAACGGTCTAACTACCCTATAGTACTCTTGCTGAAAATCAAACGAACTCTTCATCCTCAAGATGACGAGGAAGTAGTATCTTGAGTAACTGCGAGATGCATGGGAGACAGGCTTTCCAATGCCAGCAAGAGAGCATGCGTTCCAGAGCGCCCATAGCCTTGAGCTTGAACCGCTTGATAGAGCTTGTGAACCACGGCGAGTCCTGAAAGGAGCAAACCCATGCGATTCGCTTCAACCAGGGCAATTCCCATGTCCTTAATGAAATGTTCCACAAAAAAACCCGGAGCAAAATCTCGTTGCAACATTTTTGGCGCCAGATGATCCAACGTCCAGCAACCCGCTGCTCCCTGGCGAATGGACGCTAAAAGCTTCTCACCATTTAATCCAGCTTGGTGGGCATACAGCAAGGCCTCACAGACACCAATCATCGTGCCGGCAATCGTGATTTGATTGCACAATTTAGCATGCTGACCGGAACCCGCCGGCCCATGATGCACCAAGACTTTTCCAAAGATACTCAGAATAGGTTGAAGAGCCTCAAACGCGGAAAGATCGCCGCCGACCATAATGGAGAGCGTTCCCTGTTTGGCCCCCACATCCCCACCAGAGACTGGCGCATCCAGCGCAAACGCCTGTTGTTCCTGAGCACGTTCAGCAATCTCTCGAGCTAAACTTGGTTCGGAAGTCGTAAAATCCACAAACGCCTGTCCTGGACGAGCATTGGCGAGCAACCCTTCCCGGCTTAAATAGATGTGTCGAACATCATTGGGAAAGCCCACCATAGAACACACCACATCAGTTTCAGCAGCCATCTCGGCAAGGGTCTCAACCCACTGAGCCCCTTGCTGCAGCAGGCCTTCAGCTTTGGCTTTTGTTCGAGTATGAACCTT
This sequence comes from Nitrospirota bacterium, assembly GCA_029881175.1. Classification (GTDB taxonomy): domain Bacteria; phylum Nitrospirota; class Nitrospiria; order Nitrospirales; family UBA8639; genus Nitrospira_E. The sequence continues at coordinate 3,201 of JAOUNC010000011.1, forward strand.
CAACTCATAACCTGCATGCAGGAGATGCTCACACAACGGAGCACCCATCACCCCGACTCCAACCCAGCCAATACGCACAGGGGAAGTAAGGGTTATTGTTTCTCTAGAAGTCACACTTGTCGTCATATCATGTTCCTTCACCCGTAATAGAGAAAATAAGGAGAATAACCAGGCCTGTCGAATCAGGTCATGGAGCGGGCTGCTGTTGAGTTAAACAATGTATGGTCCCAAGCCCCCAGACCAAATCTACCGCATGAATACCCACGACTGCCCGGTCAGGAAAGAGTTCCGCCAATATCTCTAACGCCACCCGATCATTGGGATCATTAAAGGTCGGCACAAGAACAGTACGATTCCCAATATAAAAATTGGCATAACTCGCAGGCAGCCTCCGGCCTTCAAAGGACAGCGGCCCTGGCATGGGCAAGGGCACCACCAATAAATTTCTCCCGTCTTCCGCCCGCATGCCTTGAAGCCGTTCCATATTCTCAGCCAAGGGGCGGTAGTTCTCATCGGCCGTATTCGATTCCTGACACAACACCACCGTATAGGGATCCACAAACCGGCACACATCATCCACATGCCCATGGGTGTCATCACCGGCAATACCTTTCCCCAGCCATAACACTTGTGAAACCCCTAAGTGGTTACGAAAGACGTCTTCATAATCCTGACGGGAAAACCCTGGATTCCGCACCTGCACCTGCTCATCCAGCAAACATTCTTCGGTGGTCAACAAGGTGCCTTGCCCATTCACGTCGATGGCCCCGCCCTCCAACACAACCTCGCGTTGGTTTCGTTTAACCGGGACAATAGGAATATTGAGTTTGGGGCCTAACTTGACAGGGATACGGTCATCCAATTTCCAATCCGCATACTTGGCCCACGCAGTAAAACGAAAACGGGCAATGGCCACCTGAGCATCAAATTGATCCTGTTTGACAAAAATGGGACCAAAGTCCCGTGCCCACCCCCGGTTGGTCGGAATCCGAAAAAATTGGACACGGATCATCTCGACACCCACGTTACCCAGCACCCGCCGGGCTTTCAATTCATGAGCTTTATCATTCACGAGAATTCGAACGATCTCCCCCCCAGAGAGCTTCCGAACCATTTCCCCATACACCCATTGTATGGCTGTCATCTTCCCGGGCCAATCCTTGGTATTGTGTGGCCACCCAATCCATGTCGCTTCATGCCGCTCCCACTCCGCCGGCATCCGAAATCCAAATTTCTCTGTAATATATCCGGCACGGCCTTTAACACTTCTCTCTTCAATCTGATTTCCCCTCTCTCTACCAGGGGCTTTCTCTTGAAAAGAAAAAGCGCGAGAGTGAGAATTTTCTTGTTCCCTCTCCCTGAAAGGGAGAGGGGTAGGGTGAGGGTCGGAATTATCAGAACCTTCTAACATTCTCAATATCTCCTCCAACACATCATCAGTCTTCGTCAGCACATCATCATTCCAAAATCGCAACACTCGAAAACCTACAGAGTTCAAATACGTCGTACGCTCCTCATCAGCATCTTCTTGTTCGAGATGTTGCCCACCATCCAACTCAATAATCAGCATCCCTTCCAAACAACAAAAGTCGACGATATATCCACCAATCGGATGTTGCCGCCGGAACTTCCACTCCTTGATCTGTCCATTTCGAAGGCACATCCAAAGCTTCTTTTCGGCATCGGTCTGATCGCGTCTGAGGTGTTTCGCGAAAGATTGTAACATCGGTGAAATTCGCTTCATCTCTCCCCTCACCCTACCCCTCTCCCCGCTGGGGCGAGGGATCTTTTAACCGTATAAGTGTGTTGAGTAAAAGACAAATCTTTCGGCTTTCAATGAAAAACCTGATCCATCTGAAGAGAAAACAAGGTCGAAAATAATTATCCTCTCCCTTTAAGGGAGAGGAAAGGGTGAGGGTAAAGTTTTCAACAGAAACCGGTCTACCAACACTACGCTCCGTCATCCAACAACCGTTTCGTAATCCCCCCATAGGCATCAATGCGGCGGTCGCGGAGGAATGGCCAGTTGCGGCGAACCTCTTCAATGCGCTTCAGATCAATATCCACCACTAGCATCTCTTCCCGATCCACCGAAGCCTGGTTTAGCACCACCCCAAACGGATCGCACACAAAGGAACTTCCCCAAAACTCCAACCCATCACCGCCAGCAGGAGCCTCATGGCCCACGCGATTCACCGCCACGACAAACACGCCGTTGGCAATGGCATGACTGCGTTGGATCGTCATCCAGGCATCGCGTTGAGCTTGGCATTCTTCAGCCTTTTCTTTGGGATGCCAGCCAATGGCTGTGGGGTAAAATAGAATCTCGGCACCTCGCAAAGCCGTCATACGCGCCGCTTCCGGATACCATTGATCCCAACAGATCAACGGCCCAACGGTTGCGTGGGTCGTCTTGATTGCCTGAAAACCTCGATCCCCAGGAGTGAAATAAAATTTCTCGTAATAGGCCGGATCGTCCGGGATATGCATCTTGCGGTACAGTCCGGCCATCTCTCCTCGTTCATCCAACACGGCAATGGAATTGTGGTAAACCCCGGCCGTCCGCCGCTCAAACACCGACACCAAAATGGTCAGGCCATGCTTTTTGGCAATGGCACTGAAAACCTCAGTGGAAGGGCCAGGCACGGGTTCGGCCAAATCAAATAAGTCGGCATCTTCCCGTTGACAAAAGTATTGGGAGCGGAACAGTTCTGGCAGACAGATTATTTGAGCCCCATTGTTTGCGGCTTCTTCAACCTGACCCACTGCCCGTTCCACATTTGCATGGGTATTGGCCGAACAGGCTATTTGAATAACACCAATTTTCATTGTACGTTCAACTCTTGTTCAGTAAAATTTTTATGGTGGGCTATATGATAGCAATGCTTAACTTATAAACAATCCCTTCTCATTCATTCGGGCGGAGCATGGCGCAGCCGGGATCTCTTGCGACGAACATACCAGAAATTTTTCGATTATCTTCTTTGAAGGCCTTGTGCCACCAGCAGGCGGCGTTCCACAGATGTTCAGGGGCACTGTTGTGCTCGGATGCGCCAGGGGTAACGCCCAACCCCAATCCTTCAAAGATAAATTCGATGTAAGAAGAAGCAGGGATGGGCATACCTTCCCGTAAGGGGTTCCGCTTGGCCCCTTGCGACCAAAGATAGCTTTGCCACGCTCCCAGCATATCCCAAAAGTTATACCGCACCCGATCCTGGTTCCAATTCACTGCCTGCCTTTTCAGTTTCCTGGCTTCCTCCTCCGACATACTCACCGCCACTAACCCCACATTGGCGTCGATGTCTTTATTTTCATACTGGCCTAACGTGCCTTCGTTGATACCGTTGCATTCCGGCCTGGGGAAGACCCCGTTTCGTGGATGCAGCGGCACTTCAAGAATCGGCAAGGACCGCATGGAGGTTCGGGAAGTCACCGGTGCCGCCGCCACAAAGACATGAGACCAGTAAGAGGGCCGCAAGTCCCACCGCAGCATGGCTTGAGCCGTTCGCAACGTATGTCCAGGCACGTCTCTGCTGCCGATCAACCCAACCGTCATCAAGCCGCGATTGCCAATGCCCTGCTTCTCCAAATCCGCGAAGGCAGCACTAAAAAACTGCAAGTTGGTGCGTTTGGAATATTTGTTGGTCCAGTCTTTGATCGCTGGGTTTCTGGTTGAGGATTGAGAATGCCGCATGGTGAATTCCTTTCTGAAGTGACATCAGATGGATAGGATGGGAGGAGAAGACTGCTCAACGCTGTTCGTGAATATTCCCCCTCGATAAGTCCTCACCCTCACCCAAACCGTTCGTTGCTCTTCGGAACAAACGCCTGCAAGGGAGAGGGCGTACGGTTCAGGCTTGGAGTCAAGTTCCTACCTGCTACCTTAATAGTAATTCTTTTTTAAACAGTTGCTTCAAGGGACCGCCCAGTCCTTGCGGGGGCGCATCTTCATCCCAATCAATCTGAATCGCCTTGGCCGGCAACCGCCAAAGTTCCAATTCGAACCTGACTCGAGGACTTTCGCCAACCAAAGTTCCTGGAAGCATTCGCACCAGGCCCACATTGTTTGCGATGGTCGGGATTTCTTTGGTTTGCGGGAATTGAATAGTCCAAATCGATTTCCCACCCTTGGCATTGGGATGCACCAGAATCCGTTCCGGAGGGGCTTCCGGTTTCGTGTTTCCTGGACTAATCATCGCCGCCGGTGAGGCGATGAATTCCGGGACCCCGTGGGGCGCATCGGGATAAGGGCCATGGGCCTCTGCATAACGTCCCGTATGAATATCCCCGGACAATACTAAAATATCGTGGGGCCGATTGTGGGTATTCTGCCCCCCGAGCGACCGTTCGATCACGCGCCAGAGCCTGGCGTAATCGTCCTTGAAATTCGACAAGGAATGGTCTTTGTAATCCCCGTCTTTTTGAAAGAGCGGCTGGCCTAACACGATTACACCTGGCCCCGTCAAGCCCTGTTGCCAGCCTTCCAGGGCATTCCATTGGGCATCCGACATGAAGGGGTTTTTGCCTTTTTTGTCACACCTCACCCGTTCGGATCGTGTGTCGGCCATGAAAAAGGATACAGGGTCAATGGCAAAGGAATACCACCGGGCTTCCTCAGGGTTGAGACACCGCTGGAACTGGTAATAGAGAATCTCTGCCGCCGGACCATAGGTATTGCAATGGGCATCATCCCAGGCTTGGAGCAAATGTTTTTGGGTTTCCGGGTAATCGTTCCAGTATTCGTGATCGTCACAAGTAATGAAATTGGGACAGAGTTGCAGGACTTCCCGGTAATATTCATCTCCCCAATATCGGCGATAGCGATCTCCAAAGAGTTCGATCGGCCTCTTATCGAAATTCCAGTAAATGGGCCAATCCAGATAGACTTGATCCCCAACCAACATTTTAAAATGCGGATGAGCGAGTGCCTGCAGATCCTTCATCCCTGCTCGGTAATAGCCATCCCGATCGGCGTTTTGCCAAAAACAAGAGGCAAAGAGGAAGGTGACGCCCTTGTCGGTCACTTGCTGGGGAAGCGTGGACCAGGTGAAAGTTTGCACATCACCATTAATCCCCACGGTGATGTGATACAGGGCACCGGTCGAAGGGGGATTCTGCAATAACCGTACGGACCATACCCCTATCCGCCGCTTCAACCCCGAGAGGGGCGGGAGCAGCTTCCATTCGGTTTGAACAGGGATCACGGAGCTCCCTTTCCGCACTTCAAGGGGCGGAGGAGTAAAACTTCCCTCCCCTTTCTGAGAACACCAGATCCGCCAACCTTGGCCGTCTGGGAAAGGCGCTCCTGGTACGATCCATAGATCCATCATGAATGGTGCCGAAAAGATAAAGGGCTAGGATGAACGCCATTTCCCCACGGGAGGAAAGTCGGATGGTGGTTTTTCTGGAATATCTTCGGGTTCAAGGGCCATGCTGCGCGTCGGTTCGTTTGTTGCAGAAAGACTCGAGTCCACTTCGGAGCCATTTTCCCATTCTTCATCCGGCACTGGATCAATTGGCTGATCTTCCACCAGGTGCCGGAGCGTGATGCCCTCTAACGCATCTTGCACGGCCACATCACGTCGCATCAATAATTGACTAATAATATCCGTGCCAACGGTATACCCTTGCGGCCCATTATGTAATTGATGTTGAACCACCTTCAACACCTCAGTTACGGCAATTGCTTCAGGAGGCCGAGCCAACACTACCCCTTTCGGCCGATCGGTATGCACGAGGATATTAGCTTGAATCAGATCACTCAGTAACGATTCCACCAACGTGAGGGGCACATGTTGGACACGAGCTAATTGTTCGCCTTTCAGGGGAGCTTTACCCGCTATGAACCGCTGAGTGATATGTCCGAGGAGAGCTAAGGTTAAATACTCCCGAAAGAGCGGTGTTTGGTGCTTTCGACTCAAATGCAATAAATACGCAGAGGGGTGTTGATGGTAATACGCCACTTGAGCCCCGGCCAGGACAATCAACCAACCCACATAGAGCCAGATAAGGAAGAGAATGAGGACCGCAAAGCTAGAATAAATCGCACTATATTTCCCGGAACTCGCCACGAAGGCTGCGAACGCCAAGCCTGCGACTTGCCAAATGATTCCGGCCGTGACCCCACCCACTAAAGCCGAGCTGAGATTGACTGACGTATTCGGCACAAATTTATAGAGAAATGTGAAAATTCCACACATAAACAAAAAGGGGAGAAGATTTGTGAGGGCCAGGATAAGAGAGCCAAATGGCTGAATCTCCATCACTCGTTGGACCAGCCAATGGCTCTGGGAAGACGCCATCAGACCAAAGGCGGTGAAAACAAACACCGGGCCAAGCAGGACGACGCTTAAATAATCAGTGATTCGTCTGCCCAAGGAACGCCCTTCTTCCACACGCCAGATGGAATTGAGGGCCTCTTCGATTTTTTCAATGAGGGAATAGGTGGTATAGAAAAGTCCGGCCACACCGATGGCTCCCAAAACCCCAACTTTCAAGTTGTCGACAAACCGGATAATATTCGTGGTAATCTCTGTTCCTTTATCTCCTAAGGGATCGAGCGCTTGAGAAAGAATGGGTTCAATTTGTTGATGCACACCAAAAGCTTTCAGAACTGAAAACATAACCGCTAAAAATGGCACCAATGATAGGAGCGTCGTATACACCAAGCTCGTCGCTCGAATACTCAGAAAGCTTTCGCGAAATTCTGTGGCCGCCACTAACCCCAGACGCAACAATTTAACGCCCAACTGACGAACGCCAGTGAGCTCGTGGACCTTAACGACCCACACATCATGTTCGCAAAATCGTATGATTCGATCAATCATGTAACCTGTCGTTCCTTGTGCCTACCCTACAAAGAGACGGAAGAAATGTCCAGACACCATCCCCCGTTCTCGTGCGAAAAGGATGGGGGCCGATGCCCTTTCTTCCCGAATTCATCACGGCATCTATTTTCAGTTATGGGCAGCTGGTCATCATAATGATTAGGCAACCGATGTTCTCGGGGTTGCTCGCGTTGGCTTTTGCACTGCTTTGTGTTTCCGGTTGCTCCGAATCCTCTGAATGGGACCAGCAATGGGAGGCCATTCAACACAACATTCGCGCTGGCAAGCTCTCTCAGGCGCACACCCAACTACAGAATATCTTACCAGCCATTCGCGAGAATGGACCTTCAGATACGCGATATGCTCAGATTATTTATCAACTGGGTGAAATTGCCCGGCTGGAAGGGAACACGACCCAAGCCGAATCCTATTACTGGAAAGCGTTGCCCCTCATTGCCCAATCCCTCGGCCCGGAACACCTCCACATGGCTGACCCATTGACTGAACTGGCCACCATCTATCAGCACAACGGCCAACCGAAGATTGCCGCGCCCTTGCTCAAACGGGCACTGGCTATTCGTGAAAAAACATGGGGCACGTCTGACCGACAATTACTCCCCACCCTCAAGCATTATCATATCTTGCTCATGTTGATCGACAATCACGAAGAGGCCGTACAAATTGTGACTCGCATCTCCCATCTTGAGCAAGCATCTTTCTAATTCCGTGGTTCTTCATTGGCCATCGCACGGAGGATCTCCTCGCGGTCGTTGAGCTCTTGCCTCTTTTGCCCCCTCGCTGAAGCCATATTCGCCTTGTTTCTATTGCGCTTTTGGCATGATTACCGTAGGATTGGCTTTTAATTTTTAATCCCCTAACGGGTGCGAACAACCAAAGTTTTTTGACGTCGTCTCTGGTGCGGTTTCCATCTCCTCTTGCTATCCCCTTCGCAATGAAAAAACGCATTGCTATTCAAGACTTGCGACCAGGAATGTATATCGCCGCGATGGACCAGTCCTGGTTTCAAACGCCCTTTCTTCGTCACAAATGGCTGGTCAAACGAGATGACGAAATTACCTTGTTGCGCAGCTATGGAGTGCAAGAGGTGGTTATTGATACAGAAAAGGGGTGCGATGTAACCGAGACATCCAGCCTTCATGAAGCCTCAACAGCTCCTGATAGCTCTGACGAAACACCCTCATCCCCACATTCCACCTTCGGGCCAAATCCCGAAGACATCGAATCGGCACGGCTACTCCGTGCGGAAGCCATTTCAACGCTGGATCTATTTTTTCGTCAAATGGAATCTCCCTCCCCACAGCATCTTCTGGAAGTTCGCAGTGTGGTGAGCACTTTGCTTGATGGGATCTTAGAGCATCAATCCGCCATGGTGGCCTTGATCCAAATGCGCCGTTTCGATGCCAATCTTGCGACCCATGGCGTCGATACGGGAGTCCTCGCGATGGCCATCGGGCAAGAATCCGGGTGCCCCCCGTCAGAGCTCAAGCTTCTAGGACTAGCCGCCCTGGTTCACGATATCGGACAACTGCGCTTGCCGCTCAATCTATTGCGAAAAGTTGAGCCTTACACCCCTCAGGATCACAAATTGATTCAGGCTCATTGTGAGATGGGTAAAACCATCCTCAATCAGTTTCCGGATTTTCCTGAAGAATCAAAACAAATGGTCTTGCAACATCATGAGCGACTTGATGGGTCAGGATATCCCCAAGGTTTACAGGGAAGCACCATTTCTCCGCTCACACAAATTCTGAGTATTGCTGACACCTATGATGCCCAGATCAGCGGCCGATGCAGCCAGCCGCCAGTCCCTCCGGCACGAGCCTTATCAGAATTGTATCGGGCCGCCATTGCAGGACAATACGCCACAGCCATTGTTCAGCACCTTATTCAACTCTTGGGCGTCTATCCTATTGGCTCACTCGTCCTATTGAATACCGGGGAACAGGCTGTGGTGATTTGGGTCCATAGCCATTCACGTCTCACGCCTACGATTAAATTGCTCAAAAACGCGTCTGGGCAGCCGTATGAAGAACAAGAAATTATCGACTTGTCCTCGCAAACAAATAACGGAACATTCCGCTCCATTCAAGAATCCATCGATCCCCATGAAGCAGGATGGGATCTGCCAAAGGTGCTGGACTCCTTATGGTAAACAGCAAGAGTCCAAATTTTCTTTTTCGCCGCGCTTAATCCATGAACCCAAGCCATCCCATTCAGGACCTGCATGACATGGACCTTCCGAGTCTTAACCAAGCTCTGCGCTCAGCCCAAGCCTTTGTGCATACGCTAATGGATTCTATCCATATCGGCATTTGTCAGGTGAACACACAAGGGCAGATTCTCTCCCTCAATTTGGAAGGGGCACGCATTCTTCACCGAACGGAGCAATCTTGCCTGGGGCATACCTTTCATGACTCTTCAGGCTGCCTTTCTGTCGACCCGATCACGCAGGAAGAAAGCTGCCCGATTCGCCAAGTGTTAAAAACCGGAAAATCTATTTGGACACCAAAATTGGTGATTCGGCGACCCAGCGGAGAAACCCGCTGGGTGGAATTCCAATGTACCCAGTTCACAGACCCTCATAACCCCGGAGCATTGGTCATTTTCCGAGATTTGAGCCAACAACTCCAACAACATGAAGAGCACCAACACCTGGCCTCAATGCCTGAAGAAAGCCCAAATCCCATTGTGGAAATAGATGCCCAAGGGCGGTTGGCTTATGCCAACCCAACCATGATCGCACTGTTAAATACCTATGGTTTTCGAGAAGACGGCATCCCACAGGTCTTGCCTCCCGCTCTCATCCCTATCGTGATGGAATGCCTAAAATCCGCCACTCCCCTCAGAGGATTGACCGTGGTGATTGACCATCATCACTTTGATTGGACCTTTTCACCGATACAAGAAAAAGGCCTTGTCCGGGGATATGGGTTGGACATTACCAAGCATGTCCACGTCAGCAATCAACTAACGGAACTCCAATCGCAATATTCGTCATTGGTTGATTCCGCACACGAGGGCATTATTTCGGCTGACCTTCACGGCACCATGGTCTCATGGAATCCTGCAGCCGAGGCTATTTTCGGCTTTCAGCAGGAAGAGATCCTCGGCCATTCAATCCTAACCCTCTTAGAAGAAGGCTATCGCGACCTCTATCAAAAGGGGTTGGAGGATATCAGCTATGGCGAGCCAGCGGCTCACCCGATTCAGCGCCCGTTGGAATTGACTGGGCTTCGCAAAACGAGCGAATCATTTCCCTTAGAAATATCACTGACGAGCTGGAAGGTGGGACTGGATACGCATTATGGCTTTATCCTGCGAGACATTTCTGATCGGAAACGCCTTGAGCAATCCCTCCTCGAAGAAAAAGACCGCTTGGTCACCACACTTCAATCTCTCGAAGAGGGAATCATTACCACGGATCGAGAAGGCCGAATTACCTTTTTCAATACGCTGGCTGAACAGATCACAGAATGGGCTTCTCAGGACGCCGTAACCCGGCCACTCCAAGAAGTGTTTCGTTTAACCAACGAAGACTTCAAGTCAGAAGACCACACAACGTTGCCATTCCCTTCCTCTTCGTCTGCTCTCACCGCAGAGGATTCCCCACTTCATCTCATGACCAAACATGGCCTGCAACGAACCATTTCTATGAGGGAAACACCGATTCGTGATCACAGTTCTCACCTGATGGGTACGGTCATTGTGTTCCACGACATTACTGATCTGCACCGACAAGAAGCCGAACAGGAACGGATCAACAAACTCAACTCCCTCGGAGTTTTGGCAGGAGGCCTTGCCCATGATTTTAATAATTTGCTCACAACGATTCTTGGAAATGTGTTCGTCGCAAAGTTACGGATGGTCCCTCAAGATCCCCTGGCTCAGAACCTGGAACAAGCCGAACAGGCTTGTCTTCGCGCCAAGGAGCTGACGCAGCAACTTTTGACGTTTGCCAAAGGCGGCGCCCCAATTAAGACCTCAATTGCGCTGGGCGATCTTCTACGAAAAAGTGCCATTTTTGCCTTATCAGGATCGTCCATCAGTTGTCATTTCGACATTCCTCACGATCTGTGGCCATTAGATGCCGACGCGAGCCAGCTTCGACAAGTCATTCAAAACATCACGATCAATGCTCGACAAGCCATGGCTGAAGGCGGCCATTTTTCGATTCGTGTTGAAAATGCGGCGCTTCACACCCCAGCGACTCTCCCTTCACCTACCTTGCCCACTGGGAACTATGTGAAAATTTCATTTGAAGATCAGGGGCCGGGAATCAAAGAACAGGAGTTGCCCAACATATTTGATCCCTACTACACCACGAAGCCCGGGGCCTCCGGCTTGGGGTTGGCCACCGCACATAGCATTGTTCAGCAACATCAAGGATATATCAGTGTTAGCTCTGTATTAGGGAAAGGCACGACATTCACCGTCTACTTGCCATCATCGTATTCAACGGTTCCAACAGATCATCAAGCCATTCCCAAAGGACGGGGGCGGGTTTTAGTGATGGACGATGAGCCAAGCATTTGTCGGATGGTCGAGGATGCCCTGACCCAATTCGGCTATGACGTCACCACCGTTGCTGATGGCCAAGCCGCCATTGACCGGTTTACTGAATCCTTGGCAAAAGGAAAAACCTTTGATGCCATCCTCTTAGATCTCACGATTCCCGGTGGCATGGGTGGCAAGGATGCCATTCAACACCTCCGCAAATTAGACCCTCACGTCAAAGCCATTGTGACAAGTGGGTATTCGGACGACCCCATCATGTCGGACTTCCAAGCCTATGGATTCCAAGATATCTTGGTCAAACCCTACAAAATCACCGATCTCGCCAATACGCTCAAAGCGCTCTGCGCTCTCCAAAATGGCAAGACAAGCCATTAGTCTGTAAGGAAATTTCTAGGCATGCTGTTGCCCATAGCGACAAACGTTCCAAAGCTGAGCTGTGGCATGAACTCACTGACAAACTTGGGAGAAAAGAGATACAGGCAAGATTAAAGAGAGGGGGAGGAAGCGTTCAACCTTCAACAGGCAATAATGTCTTCACCTTCAACTCAGACATTTCAATATTCTCTCCCCTTTCAAGAGGTCTACTCTGAGGAGGAAGCAACGGTGAGAGTGAGAGGCCATAGAATAATGAACCCAATTTCTCATCCTCTCAAGAAGATTCCGTTCCTTTCTCCTCAGCCACTTTAAGGAAAGCGCCATCTTTTCATCGGCGTACCCAACCATTATCTTACAAACAAGCCGGCTCCTGACGAATCAACGTTTGTTGTTGAATCATGGGGAGTTTTGACAACATCCGATTGCTAAGCATTAAATTCTCCTTGGCCTTTTCATAAAACGTGGGCTTGGTGTCCATGGCTGCCTCAAAACAGCGAGAAGCCCTGGCAAACTGCCCAGCTTCCAGAAAGGCCACACCCACATTATTATAGGCCTGCGCCGAATCCATCCCTCGAGTATAGGCTTCGTAGGCCAGGTCAAAATGCCCAAGCTTACTCAAAGCTAATCCCAGATTATTCGAAATTTTGTCGTTAGATCCTCCAACCTGAATCGCATGTTGAAAGGTTCTCACCGCCTCTTCATATTGAGCATCTAAAAAATAGGCCATACCTAAATTATTCAAGATCGACGGATCACCGGACTTTTGTTGCAAGGCAACCTCATAGAGGTGGATCGCCTCTTTATGATCATGACGCCGATCGGCCACGATACCGAGGTAATTCTTGGACGTCCACATATTTCCGTCATATAACAAGGCAGCATGAAACTCTTGTTCGGCTTCCTGATCCCGTTCCATCTTCAGCAGGGCCCGACCCATCCCCTCATAGGCTGGAGCAAAATTTAAATCATAATCCAAGATTTGATGAAATTCATCATAGGCGTCCTGAGGCTGCCCTTTTTCCAAATAGATCACTGCCAGCTTATAGCGGGCAGGGATTCGTTCCGGGGAGGCCTGCAACACTTTTTCATATTGAACTTTTGCCGTTTGGAAATCACCTTGCTGTAAGTGGGCATCTCCTAGTTTTTCATTATCGTCTTCATTCATTACTTTCGTGAGATCCACAGGGGCCTGAGATTCTGGATCAATGCCCGCCTTCTGGCGTTCCAAGATTTGTTGGTAATGTTCATCCTGAAGTGTAAACATAGACGATTCTTTTTTCGCACATCCAGTAGCACTCAGACCGAACAACATAAACAGTGTTACGAGGAGGCTCGCCTTCATCATTGTGCACCTCATCTGATGGGTTTCATTGCCAGTATTCAAGACAATCGAACGAACGGTCATATTGGTTTTTGAAAATTTCGGTTGCTCACACTCGTTTAATGGACATCCCATGTTTCACCTTCCTCTACGTTCTTGAAATGATTTTCGAGCCTATCGTATCGGGCCTCTCTCCCACGGTGAGCCATGCCCCTTACTTTTTAGTTCTCGCTTCTCTCATCCACCCATAGCCGGCAGTAAATTTCGCATAATATTAATAGCGCCCGGACCAATAATTACCACCAATAATGCCGGAAAAATGAAAAGAATGAGAGGAATCATCAACTTCACGGGAAGCTGTGCTCCTCGTTCTTCAGCCTTCAGACGGCGTTTCAAACGCATGGAATCGGAATGGACTCGAAGAGCTTGACCAATGCTGGTACCAAACCGATCGGTCTGAATCAGCAAGGCGACTAAACTACGAATATCCTCCAGGTCTGTCCGATTCACCAAATTGCGAAGACCTTGTTCTCGGCTTAAGCCGGCACGCAATTCCAAATTTAACAAGATAAACTCATCACCCAGATCGGGATGGCCTTCTTTAACTTCAAGCCCCACCCGGGAAATGGCTTGATCCAATCCTAACCCGGCTTCGACACACACCACCATCAGATCAAGTGCATCGGGAAACCCATTTATCAATCGTTCTTTCCGTTTGTTGATGGAATTACTTAACCAAATCTGTGGAAGGTAAAATCCGACCACCATGGCCCCAATCAGCACAATGGGGAAATACATCGGATCCTTTCCATCCATGGAATCAGAACCAAATACAAGAAAGGCAAGCCCAAGCAGAACAGCCAGGAAAATCCTGGTTCCAAAAAAAACAACAACCGCTCGCGAGGTTCGATAACCTGCCGAGGCCAACGAGGCTTTCAACCGTGTGGTCACGGCTTTATCTTTGGGCTTATTCACCTGCCCCAATCGTTCAAGGAACGTCATTGCCTGATCTTTCAGACCAGATTGTACGTCCTTTTTCTGTGATGCATTCTGCGAAAGGGACTGACCCTTAGCGCGAATGTTCCAGTCACTGATTTTTTGCCGGGACTCCATATAGCTATACAAACCCCACCCGACAATCAAAACCACGCCAAAGACCAAGGCACTAATCAACAATAAAGGATCCATTATTCCATCCCTTTACACTTTAATGTCGCACATATTTTTCATCACATACGCTCCCACGACCATTAAGAAGCCGGATACAAGTGCCATCATTTGCCCGAGCTCATCCTCAATCAAGAGCCGCATGTAGGATTCATTGAGGAACCACAACGCGCCGGCCACCACAATCGGTAAGAAGAATAGGATAATTCCCGACATGCGGCCTTCGGCAGAAAGAGCTTTAACGCGGCCGAGCAACTCAAAGCGTTGCCGAATGAGTTGAGAAATCGCTTCAATAATTTCGGCTAAATTCCCACCTGTTTCCCGTTGAACGACCAGGGCCGTGACAAAAAATTTCAGATCGGTACTGATCACTCGCTCGTTTAAATTGGCCATGGCTTCCGGAACATCAATCCCAAAAGAAATTTCCTCCACGGTTCGATTAAACTCCGGACCAATAGGATCTTGAAATTCATCCCCAATCATTTTCATACCCACCGAAAACGCATGTCCGGCACGAAGAGCCCTCGCCATCAGATCCAGTGCCTCCGGGAGTTGCTCTTCAAATCTTTTAAAGCGCTTTTTACGTTGACGCTTGAACCACAGCAAAGGAAGAAAACATCCTACCACGCCAAATCCAAAGCCGACCCAAAGGGGATAACCCCGGAGACCCGCGATAAGTAGACCGCAAGCCGCCAACACGCTGGATAATAAGAAA
>JAOUNC010000255.1 GCA_029881175.1 Nitrospirota bacterium
TGGGAGGCTGGGATGATTGGGCCCGGCTGGCCTCTGTGGCGCAGGATGCGGAGGCGATTCAAGAATGGCAACAAGTCAGTGGAATACCCCTTGAACAAGCCACGGCGTCGTTGCAGAAGTTTGCCGAAGTAGTGGCATCATTGATGGCTGATTGCCGGGCGCTTCCCGCCGAAGGCTCCATTGAAGAATGCACACAGGCCTTTGATCTTTTGGCCAAAAGACACTTGAGGCTTCCAACCGAGAACTCCTCCCTCGTTCAAGACGAAGCTGACGAAGAACGAATCGCCTGTCTGATGGATGGGTATGAACAAGCGATGGCATCGGTACGAACACTGGGTCGATTAGAACGGCAGGTGACGTGGAAAGAATGGTTGGCGGTGTTTCGTCTGGCTTTAGAGCGAACGCCTCTTCCGTTCCTGGGACAAACCCAAATGGGTGTGCAGGTGTTGGATGTGATGACCGCTCGCGGTCGGCCCTTCAGAACCCTTTTTGTTCTGGGGATGAACGATCATGTTTTCCCGCGGGTGGTGCGGGAAGATGCCTTTTTACGGGATCGTGATCGAAAGGTTTTGGCCGAAAGTTTAGGTTATAAGATCGATGAAAAGCTCAATGGATTTGATGAGGAGGCGCTGTTGTTTGCGCTCCTTCAGCATGCCACCCGAGATCATCTGTATCTCATCTACCAACGAGCGGATCAGCAAGGACGCCCACTCATGCCGTCCTCTCTCTTGCGAGAGTCTCTGGAGGGGCGTGGGGCGCAGCATAGTGATGTGGAGCTCTTGTTTCCGATTGGGCTTCGGGAGCGAGTCAGGTTTTCTGGTGGTGGCCCTCATGGGGAATTGCCTCAAGAATCACGGGTGCGGGCCATACTTGAGGGGCGTATTCTTCAAGCTATCGAGACGGAAGGTACGCCATGGTGGAAGATATTTCAGGACGGAATGGTGGCGACGGCCCACCTTGAACGAAGCGGTCCCAAAGCCGGGCCTTTCGATGGCATCACGGATGTGACGGGTGTGCATTGGCGGGATCTTGTCGAACGTGGACTCTCCCCAACAGCCTTGGGTACCTATGCGCAATGTCCTATGCGCTATTGGATGACGCATGTTCTCAAGGTCGGTGGGATTCGTGATGTACTGTCGAAAGAGCTTCCCGGTCGTTTGTGGGGGGAGCTCGTGCATGAGGTGCTGTGTGAGATCTATCAGACGTTGGCAAAACACGGATGGCCTCAACAGCCCGTCACCTCCGAGCAACGTACTGATATTGTTCACGCACAAGTGGCGCCGGTGATTGAAGTCTATGCGCGAAAAGTAGGAAAAGGCTATCCCCTCATTTGGGATTGGATGAACGCTCGTCTGATCCGCATGCTGTTGGTACTGCTTGAGCGTGATCAAGGCGATTTTGTTGAACAGGGCCTGGTGCCCTCTAGCTATGAAGTGGAAGCAGCAGGCGTATTTCCTCATGAAGGATCGGCTCAGTCTGAGTTCCTCAAAATCCGTGGAAGGTTTGATCGTGTTGATCAAGCGGTCGATCGTTCTCGTGTGCGCATCGTGGATTATAAAGTGTCGCTGCGCCGCTCGTTTCAAGCGGAAGAATTGGATTTAGTCAGTCAAGCCCTGCAAGGTCGGCAGTTGCAGCCTCCGCTCTATTCATTGATGACCGCGCTGCATCCTGAAGGTGACTCGGCGGCGGAAACGTTGCCGAGGATTCCCATGCAGTCGGTAGATTTTCGCTATCTGCGTCCGCTACAGGAAACGGCTGTGCATTCGGCCTCATTTCCGGGAGCCATTTGGGAAACCCCGACAGGTGACCAATTGAGGCGCACCATTCAGGGATGGGTGCAGGGGATTCGGGCTGGGCAGTTTTTCATCTTGCCTGGCTCATATTGTCGGCACTGTCAGTATGCCATGGCCTGTCGTTCTCAACATCACCCGTCCTGGTTACGAGCCTATGGGCTGCCCCTGGCAAGAACCTTTCGGCAGATCCGCAAGCAGAAGGCCCCCAATGACTAATCTTTCTCCCTTATCCGATGCAGATGCCCGTCAGATAGGGGAAACGACATTTGATCGTAATGTGGTGGTGTTGGCCGGGGCAGGAACCGGAAAGACGACCTTGTTAGTCAATCGACTCTTGCATGCCTTATTGCGGGAGCCCCATCCCTTTCGATTGACGGAGATGTTGGCCCTGACCTTTACCAATAAAGCGGCAAATGAAATGAAGTCGCGGCTGCACGAGGGCTTGCTGGAGCTATTGGCTGCCTGTCAGTCATCGCCGGAGAAGAGGGAATCCGGAAACCCCAGTCTCCAAGCCTTTCAAGCGCGATACCATCTCTCGACGACACACATCAAGGAAAAAGTCACGGTTGCGCTGAAGGATCTTGAGAAGGCCCATATTGCCACGCTTCATAGCTTTGCTGCACATGTCCTGAGATTGTATCCCTTGGAAAGCGGGGTTGATCCACATTTCCAGGAGGATGATGGCACGCAATTTCTGGAAATATTTTCTGAATCGTGGAGTTTATGGCTCGATGAGGCCTTAAGTGAACAGGGGTTGCAGCACAGGCAATGGCGGGAAATTTTAGATATTGTGGATCTGAAAGGCATTCGAGAATTTGCCTTGGCCTTGTGCGATGATCAGGTGGCCCTCCGAGACTTGCACGGACAATTGAATGCAGAACGTCAGGCCCCAGCATTGGAAGCCTGGCTTCAAATGAACAGGCAAAAGATTGCCCGCCTTTTACAGGAATATGCCCAACCAAAACCACGAAAAATCGAAAGGCTGTTGGAAGCCGCTGAACATCTCTTTGCTCTGGTGGCGGAAGAGGGATGGTCCGGGGCAACACAACTAGCGGATGAGGAGAAAATCTTATTGGCCTCGCCCATCGGACAAGCACCCAAGGATTGGATGTCTGACGATTTTCACGAAGCGCGACGAATGGTGCAAGGCGCACATCGTCTCTGTAATGTGGATGAGGGCTTTTTGGCCAGAGTCGTGGGTGTGCTTGCGCCGTTCGTACAACAGGTGCGGCGAACGTATGCCGACAAGGGGTGGATTCGATTTGATGGGCTCTTGGTTCGCGTGCGGGATGTGCTGCGGGACTATCCGAGGGTGCGCGAGCAACTCAAGACAGACTTTCAGGCCATCATGGTCGATGAGTTGCAGGACACGGATCCGTTGCAATATGAAATCTTACTCTACATGGGCGAACACAGAGGGGAGCATTGCCAGCAGTGGGAGCAGATCCGATTGGTGCCGGGAAAACTGTTTATTGTGGGTGACCCGAAGCAATCGATCTATGCGTTTCGCCGCGCGGACATTCAAGCCTTTGATCAGGTCGTGCGTAAGCTCACGCAAGATGGAGGGATTGTCTGTACCTTGGCCACCAACTTTCGCAGCGATGGCGCGGTGCTCGATGTCGTCAATGCGGTCTTTGATCGGTTGTTTGTTCAAGAGGACAATGTTCAACCATCCAATGTCCCGTTGATGGTCGGGCGACAGGGGGAAAAGACATTATCGCTTCCTGGGGTTGAGCTCTGTGTGGTGGCTCATGCCGGGGAAGAGGAATGGGACGCTGAACGCGCCACCAGAAGGGAAGCGGAGTGGTTGGCGGCTTGGATACAGGAGCAATTACATTCCGGTGAGCAATGGGTGTTAGAGCATGGAAGACGAATGCCGTTGAGGCCTGGACATGTGGCCGTGTTATTTCGAAAATTCACCAATGCCCATGTCTATTTGGAAGCCATGCACCGCCGGGGCGTTCCATACTTAACGGATGGGGAACGCCATTTCTATCGTCGTCAGGAAGTCATTGATCTGGTCAACGTGTTGCGGGTCTTGGCTGATCCTGCTGATGCCATGGCCATCGTGGGGATTCTGCGGTCCTCGTTAGGAGGGGTGCCGGATCAGGATATCATGGCATTGGCCAGACTTGGGCCTCTTGATATTCGCCGGACTGATACGTGGCAGGAATGGGACAGTTCCCGAAAACCGGTCGTCCACGTTCTCTTTGAGGAGTTAATGGCCTTACATCGACAGGCCAATCGACTACCTGTTCCAGAATTGTTGGACCACGTGTTTGCCCGGCTTCCCCTTGTGGAGTTAGCCGCAGCCTCCAGTCACGGTGAGCAAGCGGTCATGAATATCTGGAAACTTCGAGATCTCATGACGGCGCAAGCCGCCCTTCCCCATCTCTCCTTTGCCGGGTGGGTCGATCGGTTGGTTGATTGTCTGATGACTCATCCTCCTGAGCCGGAGGCGGCATTGGCGGAAGAAAGCTTAGATGCGGTCCGTGTGCTGTCGATTCATAAGGCCAAAGGGTTGGAGTTTCCTGTGGTGGTGTTGCCAGGCTTGCATCAAAAGTCTGCCGGACTGGACCGTGGGGCTGAGGTGACCGTTGATTGGATGAGTGGAGTCTATGGCTGTACCTTCCCGCCCACTTGGAATGCCGGTCAGGTGCTGCTCTGGGAAAAAACACAAATTCGAGAGAAAGCGGAACAGCGGCGGGTGCTGTATGTGGGTATGACCCGGGCACGAGATCGATTAATCTTGTCTGGAGGGTTGTTAGCGAAGCCAATCGGCGAGAGCTTTTTGGGCTTTCTTCAGCAGGTGGCCGATGGGGAGGTCGGCAATCCCGAGCATGACGTGGTGCATGTGGGCGGGGTGGCTATTCGGCAAACAGTGGTGACCGCGGCAAGCGTACCGTCACAGAAGATCAAGGGGTCGGTCTCAGAGTCAGTTGTGTCCGGGGTGACGAGTGAGGAGAATCTGTTGTTGGCAATAGATCGTGAACGTGAGCGTGCCTGGCAGCAGGCCTCTCAACGTGTGGGGTTTCTGACTCCCTCATCACAACATTCCCCGCCAACCATT
>JAOUNC010000256.1 GCA_029881175.1 Nitrospirota bacterium
TTTTCTCATGACCTCTGCCAGGTTTGACATGACAAAACCTCCTTCCTGGATATGAGTGAGAGAACCATTGATCTGAGAATCTATTTTTTCTTAATCCTTGTGCCTACTTATTCCTTACTCACATAAAAAACCTCCTTTCCCCTTTTATTCTATCATTTATCAGTCCAGTGCTGATCCTCCTGTTTTCCGTCTGTGGAGTTGAATGACCTTTATTGTGTGGGGTGAATTTCCTTCCCTATTGGGTTGAAAAAAATTCAAAAAGATCAACGAATCTGACTTTCTTCCTATGATAGACTCCCTCTATGAAACAATGGGTGATTCGATCGGTTAGCCTTCTCCTCCTTATTGGATTCGGTGTCTTATTTAAAATGTATGTTTTGACACCCGATCCGATTCCCGTGTCAGTGGTGGCAGTCGAACGTGGGCGAGTTGAATCGACCATCACCAATTCACGGGCCGGCACTGTTAAAGCTCGGCAACGAGCCAAATTGTCTCCAGAAATTGGGGGCCGTGTCGCGAAAATTCCCTATCGGAAAGGCGATCACGTGCGTGCAGGTGATGTGCTCCTTCGCCTGCATGATGATTCGCAACGAGCCGCCGTCCAGATGGCGGAACGGGAGTTAGCCGTGGTTCACGTGAAACGAGAACGAGCCTGTTTGGAGGCTGCCCGTGCGGAACGGGAGTTTCTGCGAAATCAGCAATTGAAGGAACGGGAACTGATATCCACCGACTTGCTTGATAAGTATGAAAATTTGGCGCAAATCACGCAAGTGTCCTGCAAACAAACCCAAGCCGAAATTGCTCGCGCTCGTTCGGCCATCATCGAGGCCAAAGCAGAATTGGCCAAAACGGTCTTGCGTGCCCCTTTTAATGGCGTGGTTGCGGATTTAGATATTGAGGTCGGGGAATGGACGACGCCTTCACCCCCGGCGTTGCCTATTCCGCCTGTGTTGGATCTCATTGATCCTTCCTCCATTTATATCAGTGCGCCGATGGATGAAGTGGATTCTGCAAAAATTGTTCTGGGCCAACCGGTTCGTATCACCCTTGACCCGTTTCCAGGTCAACAGTATGAGGGGCATGTTCAGCACATTGCCCCGTTTGTCTTGGATGTGGAGGAACAAAACCGAACGGTAGAAATTGAGGTGGAATTGGTTGATCAAGCGTTTGCGTCGACCTTACTGCCTGGAACTTCGGCTGATGTGGAAGTCATTCTCTCGGTGAAAGACCATGTGTTGCGTATTCCTCCCTCCACGCTTTTTGAAGACAATAAGGCCTTTGTCGTCGAGAGGGGGATTCTTTCTACCCGGCCTGTCGATATTGGCATGAGAAATTGGGATTTTGTGGAAGTCCTCGGTGGGCTTTCCGAAGGCGATCACGTTGTCACGTCTCTTGATCAGGAAGAGTTGGTCGAGGGAGCCCGAGTGGTGTTGCGCGCCTCTTCTGAAACGCGGTGATTGCCCTTCAACACATTTCAAAAGTGTATGAGGTTGGGGGCCAGCCTATCTATGCCCTGCGGGATCTCAATGAGAATATCGGGTCGGGAGAGTATGTGGCCATTGTGGGGCCGTCGGGATCCGGCAAGTCGACCTTGCTCAATGTTATCGGATGTTTACTCCGGCCTAGTGAGGGAGCGTACTTCTTTAATGGCGAAGACGTCAGTCAGTTTGATGACCAGGCGCTCAGTTATGTCCGTCAACACCAAATTGGATTTATCTTTCAATCCTTTCATCTGGTTCCCCGTTTGACCGCCCTGGGAAATGTCGCCTTACCCATGGTGTTTGCGGGCATACCCTCTTCGGAGCGACAGATTCGCGCGAAAGAAGCGCTTGAGGCTGTGGGCTTGTCGGATCGTGCGCATCACCGTCCCAATCAGCTTTCGGTTGGACAACGCCAACGAGTCGTGATTGCCCGAGCCATTATTATGCAACCCTTGCTCTTGTTGGCAGATGAACCTACGGGCAACTTAGACACGCATTCGGGGCAACAAATTATGGAACTTTTGGAATCCCTTAATGCCAAAGGGTTGACCATGCTGGTGGTGACGCATGATCCTAAGGTCGCTCGACGAGCCAATCGGGTGATTGTTCTGGCTGATGGTCAAATTGTGAAACGGGTTAAGGGAGAAGAACTCACGTCCGGCTCCGCGCCATTTTTTTGATTCTTTCTAGAAGAGCTTTAATAAGGATAGACGATGTTAATCGATTTAATATCGTTAGCGTGGTCGGCGTTGGCTGGGCATCGATTGCGTACCTCACTCAGCGTGGTCGGAGTGGCTGTGGGCATTGGGGCGGTGGTGGCTTTGACCGCGTTAGGCGAGGGAGCCCGTCAATATGTGATTCAGGAATTTACCTCAATCGGCAGCAATCTGCTGTCAGTTCTTCCCGGGAAAACGGAGACCACCGGGGCCATGCCTGGGATAGGAGGCGTGCCCAATGATCTCACCTTGGAGGATTTGTTGGCGTTGCGGCGGCAGATTCATTCCGCGCAATACATTGTGCCGGTATCAATGGGGACTGAAACCGTGAGTCATGGTGAACGTCGGCGGCAGGTGGCTGTGGTAGGCAGTTCCCCAGAATTTTTGGAGGCTCGTGAACTCCGCCTCGCGCAGGGGCAATTTCTTCCCACGGGGGATGTAGAGCGTGGTGCGCCCGTTGTCGTGCTGGGGCATATCACTGCGCGGGAGTTATTCCCAGGAGAACAACCATTAGGACAAGTGGTACGGGTAGGTGAATGGCGAATGCGTGTCATTGGCGTATTAGCTGAAATCGGTACGCAATTGGGTATTAAAATGGATGAAGTGGTCATTGTTCCCGTCGCGACCGGCATGAAGATGTTTAACCGGTCGTCACTTTTTCGAATCTTAGTGAAAGTGCGATCACCAAAAGATTTGGACAGTGCGTGTGAACAAGTTATTGCTATCCTCACGCAACGGCATGATGAGGAAGATGTGACCTGCATTACTCAAAAGGCTGTGATTGCAACTTTTTCTTCGATTCTTCAAACGCTGACGTTGGTGCTCGTGGCCATAGGCGCGATTTCTTTAACCGTGGCTGGCATTGGAGTCATGAATGTAATGTTGGTGACGGTGTCGGAACGGACAGAGGAAATCGGTTTGCTTCGGGCGTTAGGCGCGACGCACGGTCAAATATTATCCGTGTTTCTTCTTGAAGCGGTGATGTTGGCTGGCTTGGGTGGCTTAGTGGGTTTACTTTTGGGATTGGGAGGGGTCCATCTTTTAACCTGGATATATCCGGCGGTTCCAGCCGCGGCTCCAGCATGGGCGATAGGGGCGGCCTTAGGGTTGGCGATGATGTTGGGTGGGATCTTTGGTGTGCTGCCAGCTCGACGTGCTGCCAAGCTTGATCCCATTATGGCCTTGCAACGGCGTTGATAATGACAGTCATGGATCTCATACGTTTTGCGGGAGGAGCGGTGTGGGCTCATCGCCTCCGGTCAGTCCTTTCGCTACTCGGGATCGCGATTGGTGTGGGAGCGGTCATTCTCTTAACGGCTATCGGAGAGGGCACCCGTTATTTTGTGTTAGCGCAGTTCACGCAATTTGGCACCAATATCTTGGCCGTCAATCCCGGCAAAACCAAAACGCTGGGCATGCCAGGCATATTGGGCGGCACGACCCATAAACTCACATTAGAAGATGCCGACGCGCTATCTCGTATTCCAGGTGTTGAGGCCGTGGTGCCTATGGCGATGGGGATGGGACGGGTTGAAGCAGAGGGACGAGGGAGGAGTGTCAATGTGCTTGGGGTGACGGCTGCCATGCCGACTGTCTGGCGATTTGCGATTGGCCAAGGGGAGTTTTTGCCAGCAGGAGATCTGAACCGGGCGACCTCGGTTGCGGTTCTAGGCCCTAAAATGAAACGTGAACTATTCGGAGATCGCAATCCCTTAGGAGTCATTATTCGAATTGCCGGCTATCGTTTTCGTGTCATTGGAGTGATGGAACCCAAAGGGCAAGTTCTAGGATACGATTTAGATGATGCGGTGTATGTTCCGGTTGCGAATGCCATGCGAATGTTTAATCTGGACGAATTAATGGAAGTGGATGTGGCGTATCAATCGGCTACGATGGTTGATCGAGTGGAAGGGGCTGTTCGGAAAATTTTGATCAACCGTCATCATGGGACGGAAGACTTTACCATCACGACGCAGGCAGCCATGCTGGAGTCCCTTGATGAAATTATGAAGATTGTCACGCTGGCAGCAGTCGGAATCGCCGGGATTTCCCTCATTGTGGGAGCACTTGGCATCTTGACGATGATGTGGATTTCCGTGGGTGAACGGGTTTCGGAAATTGGTCTGTTGCGTGCGCTAGGGGCTCAGCCCAGGCAGATTTTTCTTGTCTTCTTAGTGGAGTCCGTGATGCTGGCCGTGCTAGGCGGGGCACTGGGGGTGGTTTTGGGAATCCTGGGGGGCCTGTCTTTAAGATTGATTCTCCCAGGCTTGCCCGTCTTCGTTGATGAACAATATTTGGTCTTGGCCTTGTTGGTGGCGATAGGAACCGGCTTGTTATCCGGGGTAGGGCCTGCTCGTCGAGCCATTCGCATTGATCCTATTGAAGCGCTTCATGCAGAGTAAGCGGGGGCAGTTTGTTCAGCTGCCCCCGCTGAGCTATTTTTGATTTTATCCTTCGGCAATTTCAATCTTTCGTGGCTGGGCTGGCCCGATTTTGGGTAGAGTGACGCGCAGAACTCCATGATTTAAGTTGGCCTTGATATTCGCTTGGTCAATGACCTCAGATAGCGTGAATTGCCGGAAAAATTTTCCGGTGTTGAATTCTTGTAAAACTACTTCTTCCTGATCGGGAGTGGAAACTGAGGGAAGCCCTGTCAGCG
>JAOUNC010000257.1 GCA_029881175.1 Nitrospirota bacterium
GGCACGGGCGCTTCGGCAGAGGCCTGCACCTGATACATGAGCCGGCAGACCCACGTGTTGAGTTGATTGAGCCAGGAATAGACAAGGCCGTACTGTTTGGCAGGAACGGACAAGGTACGAGGGAAGAAACGTCGATGGTTGGCTATTAGGTGATGTGGCCCCATCCCATGGCTGTCGGAAACAGGCTATTCAGACCTAAGGGTCACCCGACAGCGAACAGGCTAGGACGTAGCTTTTTCCGCGTTTGCCGTCTCGGAGGAATCTGATGACTCGTTGCCCTCGGAAGCCGATTCGGAATCTTCAGACGATTCAGCACCCTCTTCGTCTTCACCTTCTTCTTCAGGCTCTTCAAACCAATTGACGAGCATCTCTTCCCACCACACGTTATCAACGTCTTCACCCGGATCTTTTCCTAAAAACGCCACATGTTCGTTCGTGAAGGCGGGATCGATGACTGTGGGTTTAAATAGAGCCCGATCAATGACTTCTTTGGTAGCAAAGCCTCCGATAATCCAAGAGGGTGGATCGGCACGCCGGGATTTATAGGCTTGCAGCCCAACCTTGAGATACAAGAAAATTTTTCGCTGATCGTCATCCTTAAAACCTGTCGCATTCAGACTCAGCGTTTTTTCAATCTTCTTCCGCCACTTGGGTTGGTTATATCGGGAGGTGATCAACTGAAGGGCTTTGGCCCCATCTTCTGGCTCAAGAGGCATATGATTTCTCCATCGTGCTAGGTCATGATCCATATTAATTCTGGCAATGTATTAATGCCCGGCCACCATCATTTTACGAAGCTTCACCGTCGGGCTGGCGGTTCGACCTCGAAAGACCAGGTCATTTCCAATCATCTCTATGTCATTCAACATGTTCTTTAAATTTCCGGCAATGGTCACTTCTTCTACCGGATGAACGATTTCCCCATTTTCGATCCAAAACCCCACCGCGCCACGGGAATAGTCCCCTGTCACCATATTCACACCAAACCCGATGAGTTCAGTCACGAGTAGACCACGTTTGGTCGACTTGAGAATTTCTTCCGGCGAATACGGGCCTGGAGAAAGGAATAGGTTGGTGGTGCCGACTGTTGGATTTTCGCCCACTGATCGTGAGGCATTACCCGTGGATGCCATCCCCAATTTTCGTCCTGAATAGGTATCTAACAAGTAACTGGTGAGGACGCCTTTATCAACGATCACATTTCTCCTGGTCGGCAATCCCTCCCCGTCAAACGGGCGGGAACCCAAACCGTTGGCTAACCGTCCATCATCAACTACGGTGACTGACTCTGCCGCAATAGATTTCCCCAATTGTCCCATGAGAAACGAGGCGCCTTTATACAGCGAATAACCCGATACAGCCGAGGCAATGTTGCCAAGAAGACCTTTTGCAATTTCAGGATCAAAAATAACCGGAACTTCCTGCGTGGAAATGGATCGGCTCCCCAGTCGCCGTACCGTCCGGCGCGCCGCTTCCTGCCCGATCTGCTCGGGACTCTCTAATTCATGAAATTTACGTTTCACCGAATACCAATAATCCCGCTGCATGCCGCCATTCTGGCTATCCAACGCAATGGGCGAGACGGAGAGTGAATAGGACGAACTGGCGTAGGATCCGACAAACCCGTGAGAGTTCGCTAACAAGATCGATCCATAGCCGGCTGAGCATTCGGCCCCTTCAGAATTGGTGATGCGTGCGTCGGCATCGAATGCAGCCTTTTCGGCGCGTTTAGCCAGATCAATTTCTTCGTCAACCGTCAATTGCCGATTGTCTTTCATATCCAAGTCTGGAAAATCCACCGCCATTTGGTCAGACGCTGGAAGCCCTGATGTGTCATCTTCCACCACGGCCTTGGCCAGGCTACAGGTGTCACTCACAAACCGATCCAACGAGGCTTCAGAAAAATCCGAGGTGGAAGAACTGGCTGATCGTTTGCCAAAAAAAACGCGAAGCCCCAACACTTTCTCACGCGCCTTCGAGAGCCGATCCACTTCCGACATCCGCACTTGCACCGAGACCGAATCCCCTTCAGCCACCAGAAGATCGGCTTCCGTCGCCCCTAATGATTTGGCGCGCTTGAGGACTGAGGCCGCCAGCTCAGAGAAATGGTCACCATGGGTGATAGGGAGGTTTGTCATGGAATAACGCGAAGCCGCAAAACAGGAGGGTGATCCATTAGGCCATGGCGGTTCCGCCAACGGTCATTTCATTGACTTTTATCGTCGGAAGCCCCACACCAACAGGAACGGATTGTCCTTCTTTCCCACAGGTGCCGATGCCTTCATCGAGTTTCATATCATGTCCAACCATTGAAACTTTTTTCAGCACATCAGGGCCATTCCCAATTAAAGTCGCTCCCTTAACCGGCTTGGTGATCTTCCCATCTTCGATGAGATAGGCCTCACTGGCTGAAAAAACAAATTTTCCGCTGGTGATATCGACTTGTCCGCCACCAAAGGATGCCGCATAGAGCCCCTTTTTAACCGAACGAATGATGTCTTCCGGATTCGACTCGCCGGCTAACATAAATGTATTGGTCATGCGCGGCAAGACAACACTTCGAAAATCTTCACGGCGCCCATTCCCGGTAAGCGGAATCCCCATCAAGCGGGCGTTGAGCCGATCCGTGATATAGCCACGTAAGATTCCTTTTTCAATGAGCATGGTTCGTGAGGTCGGCGTCCCTTCATCATCAATATTCATCGAACCCCGACGGAATGGGAGTGTCCCATCATCAACAATCGTGCACAATTCAGAAGCCACCTGCTGCCCGATGAGGTCGCTAAAGGCCGAAGTTTTACGACGATTAAAATCCGCCTCTAATCCATGTCCAATGGCTTCGTGCAGCAAAATGCCCGGCCAGCCGCCGCCTAACACCACCGGCATCGTTCCAGCTGGAGCATCGACGGCATCTAAATTGACAATGGCTTGTCGGGCCGCTTCCCTGGCAAATTCCAACGCCCGCCCGTTTTCCACGAAGAACGAAAATCCCACGCGACCGCCACCGCCATAACTCCCGATCTGCCGATTGTCTCCATCTTCGGCAATGCACGTGATTTGAAGGCGCGCCAGGGGTTGCACATCCCCGACGAGTTGGCCCTCAGAATTCACCACCAAAAATATTTTTTGTTCCGTATTAAAGGACGCCATCACTTTGGCAATGCGGGGATCATACCGGCGAGCCTCGACATCAATTTGATTCAAAAGATCGACTCGAGCTTCTGTTGTAATATCCGTGAGAGGCTGGGTGAGTGGATACAGATTTTGTGTAGGACCGGTTCGATGCGTCACCGTCAACGGATGGTCGCCCTGTGGGGACTCAGCAATGTACCTCGCTGTTTCTGCCGCCTGTTCTAAATCTTTGACCGAAAGATCATCTGAGTAGGCGAATCCAGTGCGTTCTCCAGCCACCGCTCGAATGCCGGCCCCTTGTGCGATACTTTTGACGGCACGCTTGACTAAGCTTTCTTCCATCGACACCGAATCCGTCACCGAGGACTCCAGATACATATCGGCATAGTCCACGTTCCGCGCGGTGGCTTTCGTCAACGCATGCAACATGTCCTGTTCTTGAAGAGAAAAGTCTGCCGGGCTGGGAATCATAAGATGCGCTACAATTATTGATTGAGGTTCCGTGAACAGAGGAAAACCAGTATAGCCCATCGCCTGAGTAGGTGCAATTTTGATTGGCTAATGATCTCAATGATTGAATTTGACAAGAATCGCTTTCATTATTAGACTAAAATTTGTTCACAGATTTCTCATAATTGTGAATGATTCCTACTGGATCCACGTCATGGCTCCGGCTTTCACTTTCAACCATCAACGTCATTCATGGATGAATTGCAGACGATAGAAACCAGGCATGTGGCGGAGGAAGAACTTCGGAGTCAGCTTGACCTCACGTCTCTGCCTCAACATGTGGCCATCATCATGGATGGGAACGGTCGATGGGCCGCTCAACGTGGGCTCCCCCGTATTGCCGGGCACAAGGAAGGGCTTGCCGCCCTTCAAGATGTCCTCGAAATCGGGCATGAGCTCAACATTCCCTACCTGACGATCTACGCCTTTTCACAGGAAAATTGGAATCGCCCTGAGTCGGAAATTCGGTTACTCATGGGTTTATTGGAGCGATATCTGACCCAGGAACGGCAACGCTTCCAAGATCGAAATATCCGTTTTCTCCCTATTGGACGATTAGAACAGCTCCCGACTCCCGCCCGGGACCTGGTCTTCGAGGTAGCTGAAGAAACCCGCCATTGTACCCGTCAAACCCTGGCCGTGGCGCTCAGCTATGGTGGACGTGCTGAGATTATTGACGCCGCTCAACAATTAGCCCTCGAAGTGCAAATGGGCTCAATTTTGCCTGAGCAAATCAATGAAGCCCTCTTCGAACAACATCTCACGACCTGGGGCCTGCCGGATCCTGACTTACTCATTCGGACCTCTGGCGAAGCTCGGATTAGCAACTTCCTCCTCTGGCAAATCGCCTATACGGAGCTGTATTTCACCCGTACCCTCTGGCCGGACTTTCGTCGCTGCGAAACACTCCTTGCCCTCCTGGACTACCAAAAACGTGAGCGCCGGTTTGGGCGGGTCAACCAAACGGTTGCTCCATAAGAGATCGTCGACGCCCACAATAATCGAGACGAATCATTACCCCTATCTCCTAGACCCATCCGTTCTATCAGCTGCACCATGGATCCCCGACGCCTCTATTCTGCCCTCGTATTTGTGCCTTTGCTGTACGTGGGCATTCGCTACTCCCCTCCCTGGCTTTTTGCTCTATTAATGAGCACGGTCGCGCTGTTTGCTCTCTGGGAATT
>JAOUNC010000012.1 GCA_029881175.1 Nitrospirota bacterium
TCCTAATGATGGCGCGGCATTGTCTGTGGAAGCATTTTGTATTCTGACCGAAGATAAGGGGCTTTCCGTCCCTGCGCCGGTATTGGTTCCGGATTCCAACACGAGTCGTCCGCCTACGACAGTGCAGGTGAAGGCAGTGAAAGCCACGGGTAATGTGCTATTTCGTAATCGGGTGAGTGCTTGTACGGCTGTTGCAATTTCCGTGGCGATCACGGTGAGATCCGTTTCGGTGGCAAGGCTGGCGGGGAGGGTGACGAGTTGAAAGCCATCATGATCCACATTGATTTGAAAACTTCGATTGGTTCCTAGGGGAAGAGTTTGCGTCGCGCCTCCACGGTGAAAGCCTCTCTGTAAACTGGTATTGGCGGCGTCAAGTTGAACCGTAATCAGTTTAGAGTTTCGGCTCAGGACATCGCCCACAAAATTTGGGGCGTTGGGATCCGGGCTCAAGTCATCATGGACTTCCACGGGAGCAATATTGGCAAATTCTTCCGGTACCACATCGACCTCTTCTTGGATTCTCACGCTGATTTTGAATTCGTTATGAGGGTCGGTCGATCCATCCTCAATTTGCAGATACAGATAATTTCCCCAACTGCCTTTGGATTTGGCGGAAATGGTCATGCCATTCACTGGGGTGGAAGCTCGATTCTGGATGGTGGCATTCGCGGTGGTGGCATCGGATCGGGTGACCCGGACGATGTAACATTGCCGACCGCCATTATTGAAAAATTGAAACACACTTTCGGCCAGATAACTTTCGGCGATAAAACTTCCGTAGTATCTTTGAAATTCGGTCCAACTCGTGACTCGTCTTGCTTCATCATCAGGGCCCATCTCGGCCAGCCCGACAAATGCGGCCGTTGAGGTGCTGGCGATTTCAATTGGCCGGACCCCACTGGGAATTTCCTGAACATATACTCCTGGATATGACAATGTGGGCATAGTGGCTCTCCTTGTGTTTGACGTGGGTATGGATTTCCCAGGATCTTATTTTCTTCTGCTTTTCTGAGTTTTGAGTTTTTTCTTGATGGCCTCGGACTTCGGAGATTCCTTTGCTTCAGATTGACACGAGACGTATTTGAGTTTGATTAATTTTTGCAAAGCAGGCGTATGGTCTACTTCTGATTGATTCACTTCAGAGGATTGACTGTTGGGGCCAACATGCAACGTTCGCCCGCTTCCCAACCTAATCCACAGAGGTTTTTTCATTAAATTTTCCACGAACATTAGGCATCCCTCCTCAGAAAAAAAAGATAAATCTTGGAAGCTGTTTCACTGCAAATATTTAGTTCCATATCCGAAACATCATTTTTTCTTACACTTGACGCGCTAAGAAACACTTCCGACCTTCCAGGTACTACCGGCTTAGGTTTCTTGCCAACAGGACGACTGCCTCACAGATTATCAGCTGGAAATACTGCCTTGAGATTGAATGTAATTATGGAAAAAACCTGTTCCGATGAATACACCTATGAGAACAAAACCAGAGAATAATATCAACTGCCTGCAGAAAATTTGGAACAGGGTTAACGTGTCTGGTCCAACTCGTAATTTCTGGGAGTGTTGAATAATAATGTCGAAGAGCATAGAGGCCCTTGGGAATTATTATCCTAAAAACGGCAGTTGGTAGGTATGCAACCCTTCGACACGCCCGCTCCGCAGGCTGCTCAGGGCGAACGGACACTTCACCAATTGGGTGAGTACGTCAAAATACCGTTCGTGCTGAGCCTGTCGAAGCATGGGCGGTGTTTCAGACAGGAACTGCCGTTTTCAGGATTAATTCAACACTCCCACAATAGAAACTGTCGGGGATGACGATGAGAGGCGGAGATGTCCTACATGTGCTGTCGAACATGTCCTCCTTTTTCTGTCATTCCCGCAGGTGTCGGCGGGGATCTATCCGGAGAAAGCAGGATGGATTCCCCCCTGCCAACGACTGCAGGGGCAGGCTCAACAACTGTCGGAAATGACGTCGATGGGGATGGTTATTGGACGGCTTGGAGGGTGATGGAGATGGTGCGTTCTTTGTTGTTGCGGCGTAGACCTAAGGTGACGCGGTCTCCGACATTGTGGCGGTCTAAGATTCTGGCGAGGTCGTCGTAATTGTCTACCTTTTCCCCATCGATGGAAATAATCACATCCCCTAATCGGATTCTTCCTGATTGGAGCTCCTGGAGACTGGTTAATCCGGCTTTGTCGGCGGCGCTGCCCGGTAGCACGCGGGCAATGACGATTCCGTTGATCCCCCATCGGTTGGCAATGGAATCGGGAATGAGGGAAATACCTAAGCCCGGACGAATGACTTTTCCATATTGAATAAGTTGTGGCACGATACGTTTGACGATACCGACCGGGACGGCAAAGCCAATTCCCGCAAAGGCACCACTGGGACTGACGATTTGCGTGTTGACGCCAATGAGTTTCCCTGAGCTATTGAGGAGCGGGCCTCCGGAATTACCGGGATTGATGGCGGCATCCGTTTGAATGACCCCTTCTATCGTACGATTGGTAATTGATTTAATCGAGCGGCCTAAGGCGCTGACCACTCCAGTTGTTAAGGTATGATCCAACCCGAAGGGATTGCCAATGGCTAAGACCTGCTGCCCCACAAGCAGATCAGTTGAATTGCCAATGTCGAGAGGGTTGAGTTGATTTTTGGAGGCCTTGATCTGTAAGACGGCCAGGTCATGATCGGGGTCGACGCCGATCACGCGGGCATCATGGGTCGATTGATCGTCTAAGACGACTTGAATGGAATCGGCACCATAGACGACATGAAAGTTGGTGACGATGTGCCCTTGGGTATTCCAGATAAATCCCGAGCCTGACCCTTGGGGCACTTCAAACGTATTCAGTGACCAGATGTCGCGACGGACGGCTGTGTTCGTGATATAGACGACGGACTTGGCGGCTTTTTCAAAGACCGCGATGGTATTCAGTTCTTCAGCACTGAGTGAGGCATCAGCCGTGGTATGCAAGAATGCCGGTGCGGCTTCGATAGTGGCCATGGCGGGTTGAGTCGCCGCCATGGATAGGCTCTGCCAACCATTGAACAGGTTGAAGACGGCGAGTAGGAGTAGGGGAAGAATGGGATGGCGCATGGTTAGGTTATCTTAGAGCAGTCAATGGACGCGACGAGGTTTCTTGGTTGACGCAGTGTCGTGTTTGGATTTCATTCTCCCATGATTTGTACGACAAGTTCACGGGTTCGTGCACGGGTGTCAAAATCAATGACCACAATTTGTTGCCAGGTGCCGAGCGTTAATTTTCCCTGCATGAGGGGAATGGTGATGGATGGGCTCTGTAACTGCCCACGCAAATGTGAGTGGCCATTGTCTTCGCCAGGATTTCTCGTATTGTGCTCCCACTGCGGGTTGGCCGGGACGACCTGATTCCAGAATGCCCGGGTATCGGCGCGAATACCCGGCTCATCTTCGATGATCATGACAGCGGCGGTGGTGTGTTTGACAAAGAGAGTCAGTGTCCCGTTGGTGATGCTTGAGTGACTGACCAGATCATGAATCGTTTGCGTGAGATTTTCAATATGGGAATCTCCTTGCATGGGGACCCGTAAGGTATGGGATGAGGTGGTCATGAAATTGTTAGGCCGCCACCGAGGCGAGGTACCGTTGCTCAGCCGACGAGAGATTTCCCCCGCGAGCTTGTCGAAGGATCGTGGTAAAACAGCCTTCACGCGTTAAGCGACAAATGGTTTCTAAGACGTCTTGGCTGACAATGTGTTGTCTGGCGAGCTTCCGGAGATAGGTGAACGCGGCTTGAAAGCTTTCTTCTGAGCGTGCGTAATAATCCTGCCCACGTTGATGATTGCTATAGGCCTCCAATTGTTCGCAGGCTACGAGTATTTCTCCCAGTTGATGAACCCACTTGGCCGCTGTTTGGAGTTTTTCCGGATAGTAATAGTACAGCATGATACGTTCCATCCAGGGAGCCCATTCAATGCCCAACGCCTTGAGCTGAGCTTTCATGGGACCGAGACAGGTTTTGAGACGGCGAGCAAACCCTAACCGCATGTTTATATGATCGAGGACGACCGGTGTGAGCTCCACCCCCTGTTGTGTGAGTCGGTGGCCATATCGGGTGAGAAAGGCTTGCGATTCTTGTCCATAGGGCGTCCGGGGATACTTGGCTCTCCATTCTCGTGGCCGGGTGGGAATACCTTCTTGCTTTGCCCAAGACCAGATTTTTCCAAAGACGATGGGGTCAAGCCCCGTGCGTCCGATATCATGCAGCAAACAGGCGGCTTCAAATTGCTGGAGACGGGGGAGCATGTGCCCCAAGGCTACGGCCACCGGCACACACATGCGTGCCGTGCGATGGGCATGGGCTTTATCATAGCCACGAAGGATCCGCTGTGGGTGGCAGGGATGGGGAACATCATAGCATTTCAGCAAAGAAGAGACTTGAACACGGCTGAGGAAGGTATGAGATGGTTTCAAGATCTATGCGGTATGGTTGTGCCCCCTCGCGCCTTGGGGGTTGTCTGTTGAATGATGTGTGAGTGGATCTGCTTGAGGATTTTGAAGAATATCTTACCCATATCAAAGGGGTCAAGAAACACCTGCGAGGTTTATTTTGGTGGGAATGCCGTTCAGTCGCCATCGTTTTGTACTATACTTCAGTAATGAGTTTTTTGATTATTGACGGCCGTAGTGGCTTTCCTTTCTTCGTGCAAGATTTCCGTCAGCCCATGCTTCGAGATTCCTATCAGATTGCGAGCATTCTTTTCAGAGCCATGAGGCGTGGAGCCTTGGCGTTGCGGAGCTAATAGGTGCGAATATCGTCCAAAAAAATGCTGATTTGGGGAAGTCTCGGCTTCTTTGTTCTTACGGGCTTGCTCCTGATTCTTCCCTGGTTTTTGAATCCTGAGTACCTGGAACGTCTGGTGTTGCAGCAGATTCAACAGACGTTCGGGGCGCATGTCCGTGTTGGCCGGACATCGTTTGCCCTGTTTCCTTCTCCTCATTTTCTGGTTTCCGACATTATCGTCAAAGAACGGGACGATTCCCATGCGGTCTTTCGAGCCCAGTCGATGACCTTAGAACTCGGCGTTGGTCAGTTGTTTCAGAAAAAGTTAGTGGTTCGAGAATTTTTTCTGGATTACCCGGAAATTGAGATTCATCGGGATAAGTCCGGCGTGTGGCGGTTTTTAGGGCATTCGAGTCCTGATTCGGCGGTTTCCTCATTGGCCGCATTTTTAGTGTTAGGAAAGCTGGTGGTCACCAATGGCAAAATTATTGTGATTGATGAATCGCCCACCGACACGGTGAGGGGCGTGGTATTGGAAAATGTGTCCTGTTTGTCCGAAACATCAGATGAGGATACGGTGGTGCGTTCTGCGTTGACGTTATCCGGTCATCTTCGACAGCTTCATGATACTGCGCCTTTTCGGTTGACCGGAACCCTTGAATCGAGCTTGTCTACTCCAGTGTCTTTGCTCAAACAGTCGAACGTCGTGTTTAAACAGATGACGTTTTTGGGGCATATCGAGACGGATAATTTTGCCATCAATCAATTAGCAGACTATCTTCCTCATGGCGAGGTGTTGTTGACCTTTCCTGGAAAGTTGCATGCGGAGTCCATGATTCAATGGACCAGAAATGAAAAAACGTCTCACCTGACTTTATCGAAAATTGCCTTAGCGAATTCAGCCCTTTCGCTTGAGGGCCATGCCAGTCTTGAAGGGTTGGAGGATGGTCATCACATGGCCTCTGTGTCGATGCAATCGTCCCCTTTCAACCTGCAGGGCATTCGATCGCTCATTCCTGACTCCTGGCTCCCTGCCGATGCGGTGGCCTTGAAGGAAAGAGCGGAATGGGGCGGAGAACTGGAAGTGCTGGAAGCACGGGTGACGGGTTCCACGCGTCCTGATATTGAAACATCCGTCACTGGGACATTCCGCGTCCATCATGGATTTCTTCATTCCCCGGATTTACCAAAAACCGATCAGGTGGAAGGCCTGGTGGTGGTTGAGCCTGATCGGGTCAAAGTGACTGAGGCCCATGGCCTGTATGACGGAATTTCTGTTGAGGTGACACAGGGCCTCTTTCTGTTCAAAGAGGGTGGGTCATGGGGTGAAGTCGAAATTCAGGGAATCGTTCCTGCCCCCAAAATCTGGAATGTTGTGACTCATTTGGGCCATGGTCCCACTGGGTCCACGATCCTGCCGGCTTGGAAGGTATCAGCCGGCACGGGTTTGTTACGTTTACGGTTTGCAGGTCATGTGTTTGATGAACAGGGGTTGATGTTTCAAGACGGGGACTATCAGCCTCAGGATGTGGTGGCCACTATTCCCATGTTGCCCCATGCACTGTCCAACGGGCAGGGGAAGATTCAGTTTTCCCCAGATAGTACGGTCTTCGAGGAAATTCAAGGGACTGTAGGTGGCCATCCCTTGACAATGAACGGCACGATTCTCCATCAGCGCACCTTACGTCTGGAACCGATGACTGTGAGCCTCACCCTGGAAGGCCAAGAAATATTTGCGGAGCCTGGGCAAGACGGACCGCCCTCAGGCTTTCAGCTTCGTGGCCCCCTTCATGTCTCCGTGACCATGCGTGGACCGTTACGTCGTCTCAAAGTAAAGGGGAAGATTGATGGACAAGAGGCAAGAGTTGGTTTTCCCTCCGTCATCCAGAAAGAGCCCGGTCAACCAGGCGTTCTAGAGTTTGATGGAGAAGTGCGGCCTCGCGGCATCATACAATTCGAACGACTCGAACTTGCCATGCTCCCGTTGCGCCTTCGAGGACAGGGTCTGCTGCGATGGGGTCGGTCATGGGGGTTTGACGGGCGACTCAATTCCGGTCCTATCTCGGTCGGATTACTTCCAGACAAAATTCGGATCTTGGGCGATGCGATTGAGTCAGGAATTTTGGAAATTCAATTAGAGGGAAGCGGCGTAGGCCCTGATTGGCGAAAATGGGATCTCAATGGCTGGGTTGCCTTAACGGAGGGGGTGGTGAGGCTCCCTGAGGTTCAAGCTCCGCTCACCCATTTATATGTGCGGTTGAAAATTGAGAAACATTTGCTGGATTTAAAGCGGATGGAGTTTCGTCTCAATGAGAGCACGGCCGTGGTGACGGGATTGATGAAAAATTGGAGTACCACGCCAGAGGCCAGTCTCATGTGGAATGCTCCGCAATTTGACCTTGATTTGCTTATTCCCAAAAATGAACGGTCATTCCTCCGGGATGGGGTCGAATGGCTTGCTGACCATGGCACACTAGAAGGATCGATTCTCATCGAACATCCAATCTATAAGGCTTTTTCGGGGGAGAAACTCTCTGCGGTATTGAGTATTCATGATAATTTACTTGCCATGGATAAAATTCACACGACAATTGAGGACGACGGCAATCTCGCTGGGCGTGTCTTCATTCATCTTCCACCTGGGAAGCCAGCTGCCATGCGTGCGTCCTTCGAAGGCACCCATCTGCCGTTTGAGAAACTCCTACGGGTGCTTGGTGATGAACGTCGTTTTGTGTCAGGGAATTTGAATATTCAGGGAAAAATTCAAGGAGATGGCCGAGATGGGGGAGGCGTGATTCCCACATTAAAGGGCGGGGTCCAACTCTCATTGGATGACGGATATGTTCGGAAAGGAACTATTTTACCGAAAATTTTGAGGATCCTTAACTTTCCTCATGTCTTGCGTGAAAAAGCGCGTTTTGAAAAGACGGGATTTCCGTTTGACTCCATTACCGCCACTCTCGATATTGAAGACGGCAAATTTTTGACAAAAGATTTTCTGTTGCGGAGTTCTCTTATGAATGTGACGGCGGCAGGCACGTATGATTTGAGACACGATTATTTAGATGGAGTGGCTGCCGTGAGCCCCTTCGGGGCCTATTCCGATGCCTTGAAAGCCATACCCCTGTTCGAAGAAATATTGACTGGAGATCAGCAGGGTATCGCGACGGCCATGTTTAGTATGATTGGGCCGCTGGCGGAACCACAAATCGTGTATATGCCCCGTGAATCATTCAAGGCTGGTTTGACCGGACTCGCACAATTGGCATTTGATCTTCTGAAAAATTCGGTCAGCAAGCCTGTGGACGCGTTAAAGGGCGGGGCAAAGGCGACGACGCCATCGTTGTCCTCCACATCCCGGTTCAACCGTGCGATTCTTCCGGAATGAATGTTGGCGTGAAGCTGTATTTTGGGAAACGGTAAGAGGCCTTGATGGCCTCATGAGGCAAAAGAGGGGGGAGCCATTGAGCTTTTCAGTCTGGAGCATGAGCAGAGCTCGTATTGTGAGAACGAGAGAATTTCGTATCGCCATAAATCGTTTTAAGTGGCACCTATTTATTGAAAGGCGGAGTCTATGATTCCAACGGTTGAATGGAAAGATGATCACGTGCGGATTTTAGATCAAAGTGCGTTGCCCGTGGAGGTTTGTTTTCTCGACTGCACAGATTTCATTGAAGTGGCCGGGGCCATTCGAGACCTGAAAGTGCGTGGAGCCCCGGCCATTGGGGTGACGGCGGCTCTCGGGATTGCCTTGGGAGCGAAACAATATACGCAACAGAGCCTTGAGAGATTTCGTCTCCATATGGACCAGGTCTGTGCGGTTCTTGCCGCGACACGACCAACGGCCGTGAATCTTTTTTGGGCAGTGGATCGAATGAAACGAGTGTTGGTTGACATTCCACCTCATAGCGTAAAGGCATGTCAGGAGGATTTATTGAAAGAAGCGTTGGCCATGCTTGAGGAAGATGTGCAGGTGAATCAGGCTCTCGGGAGACATGGCTCTGCCGTCATTCAGGATGGCGATCATATTCTCACCCATTGCAATGCCGGGGCGTTGGCCACCGCCGGGTATGGGACAGCCTTAGGTGTGGTGAGGGCGGCCTGGGAACAAGGTAAGCGAATTCATGTGTATGCCGATGAAACCCGGCCGGTGTTGCAAGGTGCCCGATTAACGGCTTGGGAGCTGCAACAGGATGGGATTCCTGTGACACTGATTACGGATAATGCGGCTGGAGCCCTTATGCAAAAAGGGGGAGTGCAATGTTGTGTGGTTGGTGCTGATCGGATTGCCGCCAATGGTGATGTGGCGAATAAAATCGGAACGTATTCAGTCGCGGTGTTGGCCAAGGCTCATGGGATTCCTTTTTATGTTGCCGCTCCCGTTTCAACGATTGATATGAAGACGCCCGATGGAGCAGAGATTCCGATTGAGGAAAGACATCCTTCAGAGGTGACGCAGGTACATGGGGGACGGGCCATTGCTCCTGTGGGTATTTCGGTCTGGAATCCCGCGTTTGATGTCACGCCCGCAAAACTGATCGCGGGGATTATTACCGAACGAGGTATCTGGTCTCCTCATGACTTGGCCAAGCAGTTAGCATCTTAAGCCGGGGAGACTCGCTTCGTTTAGAGAATTTGACTGAGGACTTTCGACAGATCCAAGAGGTTATAGGGCTTGGCAATCACACCGGAAAAGCCGAATTGCTCAAACCGTGCCATCACCGGATCGTTCGAATAGCCACTGGAAACAATGACGGCTGCTTCTGGATGCAGGGCTTTAATTTGCCGTAGCGTTTCCTTGCCTCCCATGCCGCCAGGGATGGTGAGGTCTAGAATCGTGGCCACATATGGCGTCTGTTGCTCTAAGGCGTGCGTATACGCGTTCAACGCTTTCTCTCCTTCACTGGCAAAATCTACCTCAAAACCCAGAAACTTGAGCATTTCCCCTAAGACCTCTTGAATTTCTTCTTCATCGTCCATGACCAGAATTCGACCTACTCCATGAATCAGCGTATCCGGCACCTCATCCTGTGGAGCTTCTTTGAGAAATGAGGCCGGGAGATAGAAGGTAAAGTTTGTTCCTTTCCCAAGGGAGGATAAGACGGTGATGTGTCCTTCATGTCGTTTAATGATGGAATAGGTGGTGGCTAACCCAAGTCCGCTGCCTTTTTGTTTGGTGGTGAAATAGGGGTCGAAAATTTTTGACAGGTGCTCTTGAGGCATGCCGATGCCATGATCCACGACCGTGACTTGAACATAGTTGCCGGGTTTGAGTGGAAGATCAGACGTGACGGGGATCGAATAATTGGTCACTGTGACTTCAAGTTCGCCACCTTCCGGCATCGCTTGATCGGCATTGATGACCAGATTTTGTAACACCTGACTAATTTGGCCTTCATCGACTTCCACTGGCCACAGGTGTTCAGGAATATGCAGGCGACAACGCACCTTCGAGCCTCGCAAGGCAAATTCAACCGTGTCGCTGATAATGGAGGCGATTGACGTCGTGCTCTTTACCGGGGCTCCACCCTTCGCAAACGTCAAAAGTTGTTTGGTTAAATCACGAGCCCGCAAGCAGGCTTTTTCTGCCGCGCTCAACCGGTCAACAACTGATTGCTTGGAGAAGGTCTCTTTCCCCATGACCATTTTGGCTAATCCAATATTGGCAAAGACTGACGTTAGGATATTATTGAAATCATGGGCGATCCCCCCGGCTAACAATCCCACCGATTCCAGCTTGGTAGCTCGTACGCGTTCTTCTTCTACCCGTTTTTGTTCCGTGATATCCCGTGTGACGATGACACCCATCACGGTTCCGCTACTGGTCCGAAACGGATGAATATGGCTTTCAACCCAGCGCCATTCACCTTCCTTGGTTTGGAGCCGGCACATCATATCAATTTCTTGGAGCGAGACTATCCCCGCATGAAATGATTCCAATAACCGGGGGCGTTCTTCAGGATGCACAAAGTCAAAGAAACTTTTTCCAAACATGTCTGTTGAGTCATATCCCAGGACAGCTTGGCAATTGGGACTGATATATTTGCATTCGCCCTGGCTGCAGATTTCAATGATTAAATCATAGGCATTCCCCACGATCCCTCGATACCGTTGCTCACTATCTCGTAAGGCATCTTCGGTTTTTTTGCGTTGGAGTTCGCTCGCGGCTCTGGCTGCAAATAATTGAACAATGGATTTGGCCACATGCGCATTCACAATCGGTTCCGGACTGAGCACGACAAGCAGTCCAATGATTTGTCCTGCGGGTCCGCGAAGCGCACTTCCCAGATAACTCGCCACCTCCCATGAAGACAAAATAGATGTGGCCGGAAAGAGGGGGCCGGAAATGGTATTCCCTGTGCAGCCTTTCACTTTTAACAGATCTTCAATGAGGGCAGGAGGCGGTGTCCATGCGAAGTTTTCTAGGTAGGTACCATTGGCCAAAATGGCGATCGTCTGGGTGTGGGGCTGTGAAGGGTTCTCTAAGTCAGCGAGGATGGCGTAGGGAGCATTGACAGCTTGGCATAAATCCTTCACCAGTGAGCGTAAAAAAGCAATGCTTCCTGGAGCGACATCGCTCTGGGCAATTTGTCGCAGGGCTTCTTCGATTCGTTTGCGATCAGTAATATCCTTCACGACGGAAATTGCCCCCCATTGGATGCCTTGGGCGTCGAAGAGGGGGTAACAGGATACGAGGAAATAGCCTGGCATGGCTGGAAATGATGTTTCCACAACTGCCGATAAGGCCCCGGCAAGAACGGTTTCCCAGGGGGGAGGGCTTTTGGGCAGGACCGTTCCGTAATAGGGCACTTGATAATGATGGCCGACAAGTGGGCCAAGATGGGGTTCAATCTGACTTCGTATGGCTCGATTGGCCCACACAATGTTCCCGGAGTGGTTCAAGATCATGACATGGTCTTGAAACGCGTCAAAGGCTTGTTCCCATTTTTCTGTGATATCAGGGTGGGTCAGTTGAGACAGATGGGGTGTCGTCTTGTCCATGATAGTGATGAGCCGTGCTCCGCTCTTGTGTTATGGCCTGTGATACTCGTAATTACCAGACAACTTTGGCAAAGAGGTCCGCCAATTGGGGATCGAGAGTTTTCCCGGCTTCTTGTCGAATTTTCTCGCGTGCCTCGGGTACAGGCATGGCTTGCTGTTGGCCTTGGCCGGTCACATAATTGTCAAAAACGTTCGCCAGGCCGACAACCCGAGCAGGAAATGGGATCTGTTCTCCTGTTAACCCTTCGGGAAAACCTGTTCCATTGAATTTTTCGTGATGTGAGCGAATAATCTGTGCCACAGAAGGATGAAAGGGAATGTTGCTAATGAATTGAGCTCCGATCGTGGGATGGCAGTTTATGAGTTCTTGGTCGTGATCAGAGAGGGATAAGTGCCCGGCAATCAGACGATCATGAAGACCGATTTTCCCGATGTCATGCAAATAGGCCCCCAGTTGAATGGCTTCACGGTCATCTTGTGGTAATTGAAGGTGTTCGGTCAGTAGGGACGAATAAAAATTGACACGGCTGGCATGTTGAACGAGTTCGGGGTGCTTGGCCCCTAGAAGTGTTTCGATGTGTGTCATTGCCGTTGGGAGATCGATTCCGGTGATCCAAAGGTTCCCTAAGGCTTGGAGCGCACCTTGAAGCGATGAGAGCCGCGTTCGGGCCTCGAGGGCTTTTTTAATGACGTCTAATAAATCTGAAACATTAAAGGGCTTAAGGATATACCCCGCAACACCCTGTCGAATAGCGTCGATAGCTGATTGCAAGGTGCCATAACCGGTGATGATGACGACATCAACATCGTGGCCACTTTCTCGAATTTTGGCGAGAAGATCCGTGCCTGATTGATCCGGGAGCCTTAAATCCAGGGTGACCAGGTCGATGGGATGCGTCGCAAGAATTTGCAGCGCCACTTCGGCGCGATCAACCGTATAGAGATTGAAATAGGGTGAAAGGATCAGTTTTAAGGCTTCTCGTGGGCCTTGTTCGTCCTCAACAATTAAAATGTTGGCTTGAGGAACAGAAGAATCCGAAGGCACTTGGTTCATTCACAACTCCTTTTCCAGTTCATGCGCTTGATGATGAGGACTGAAAAATAATAATGCAAAATAAAGAAAAAATACGCATTATGGAAAAGTTGGAACGGACCTTTGCCGTTGAGAAATTATGTGATCTGTTGTTGCGTGGATGCCCTCCTTCCGTTGGCGTGTAGCCTGAGGTGTGACCGGATTGGAAGTGGAAATTTTGCCATATTAGCGTAAAAAAGGCTATACATTCTATGGAGTATGGGAGCGTAAATGAAGACCACGGTCTTTGACCGTGAGGTCTTGAAACAGTTGCTTATATAAATCTTTGGCGACAAGGTTGATGAGTCGTTCAACATCCTTCGGGTCAAAGATCGCCACAGAATCTGAGCCATTCGCTCCCAAAACCATTCTGAGACTGCTGCCATCCTTTGTGTTTTTTGCCTCAAATTGAACTCGCATGTCCACCTTGATATCCGTGAATCCAAGCCCGCTTTTGGCGTTGGCATTTAAAGCTAAGACGGTTCCCGTTAAATTGACGTCCGGTGCTGAAGTGGCATTCGCTTGGTCAGCGCCACCTCGGGAAGCGCGCCATTGGCCTTGTTGGAGATAGGCGACCGCAAGATTGGCCATCCCTTCGCTGATGTTCCCATTCCATGCATTGAAATTGGTGACGCCTCCCCACATGTGTGTTCGAGAGCCGAGTCGCTTTTGTTGGGGACGGGCATCCTGAAAGGGATTCACGACAATGGTCAATGCCTCCTCCTGGATGGCGTTGGCGTGGACCCGTTGAGAAGACATGGCACGGGGATCAAAGTTGACCGTCTGTCCAGTGCCTTGGCACCCCGTTAGGACAAGACCGGCCATAAGGCACCCAAGCACGCGCGAATATGTGGCTGGTGTAATCACAAATAAATCCTCCTTGGATTGGACAATGAATATCCGTTAGTCTCGTTGTGGAATATTCCCATAACCGGAGGGGGGCAACACGTTGATTGGGAAATATACCCGATTCTATCTTAAATGAACGTCAAATTTAAACAGCAATGTCATTATGTCTTCGTGGCTCAGCGGTTGCCTTGACTTTCTTCTAAATCCCTTGAGACTATCCGAACCCTGATTTCTTTCTGACAGGCAATAAAGGACCTCGATGTATGTGGAAACGGAATTTTTTGTTTCGTGCCGATGAGGCGGTGCCTTTGCCGCAAACTGAAAATGAATTATTTCATGAGACCGACCCTGCCTTAGACAGCTCTGGCTTACAGATGGATACCTATATTTCCGTCTGGCTCCAGGGCGAAGGCGATGAACAGGTTCCTACTGTGTACACCATGATGTACGTTCGGACGGCCACATTGGATCCTGTGAAGAAAGTGGGGTTTCTTCAACCGCTTCAAGCTCGCACCCACCAGATCAAAATGATGTTATCCGGTCAACAAAAGGTTTACCTTCGTGACTGGTTGTCCAAGACGTTCCCTGAGGCTTGGCAGGAATCGGATGAACATTTCCAGGCCATTTTTTCCGATTAACCGCATTCACCGCAATGGTCATTTTCAAACGTATTCTTATTGTTCCTGCTTCACCGGAATTGCGAATGAAAGCTTTCCTTTATTTTTTCTTCGTGCAAGATGTCTTGAAATGGACATAACAACCGATGTGCTGATTGTGGGAGCAGGTGGCGGCGGGGCTGTTCTGAGTATTGCCTTGGCCCGAAAGGGTATTGCCAATCTGGTGTTGGAGCAGGCTGCCGGCCCTCCGCAGGGCCTGCGGGGAGAGATCCTTCAGCCCAACGGGCAGGCCTTACTTCATACCTTAGGCTTACTGGAGAAACTGCCTCCACATGCATCGAAGCCCGTGAGATTGTTTCATTTTCGGCAATGCGGGGGGCAGCGTCTTTGTACGATTGATTATGAGATGTTGAGTCCTCCCTTCAATCGGGCGTTAGTCATGTGGCCGAATGTGGTCCATCACACGATTCTTGATTGTCTGCAACAGGAAAATCCTGATGGACTTTCTTTTCATGCCACCTTCAAATCGTTTCTCCGCAACGGCAAGCAGATCATTGGCGCTCAAGCCGAAATAGGCGGGGCTTCTCTTCAAATTGGGGCTCGCGTGGTGGTCGGAGCTGACGGGCCATTTTCGCAGGTTCGTGAGGCGATGGGGATT
The DNA here is from genome assembly GCA_029881175.1 of Nitrospirota bacterium. Taxonomy (GTDB): domain Bacteria; phylum Nitrospirota; class Nitrospiria; order Nitrospirales; family UBA8639; genus Nitrospira_E. The sequence continues at coordinate 14,969 of JAOUNC010000012.1, forward strand.
TCCGCCTCTCTCCACCGGTACACAGACAGTTACTTAGTGGCGGCGCTCGATTCCCCAGAGGTCCTTGATGAAGCGCAGTATTATGTCGGACAGAAAACAATTTTGGGACTGTTCCCGGCTCCCGAGCAGAAGGTCTATGCCTTATATATGGTCTCTTCAGATTCGCTGGCGGCATTGAAGGCTAAGGGCGTGGGCCCTCTTCGAGAGAAGTGGAAGGCCATTGCTCCTGATCTGGCGCCAGTCTTTGATTCGCTTGTCGATTGGAATCAAACGGCGTATATGGGCACCGGACGAGTCCGGGCCAAGACGTGGGCCATTGATGGGGCCGTGCTTATGGGAGATGCGGCACATGGGATGAATCCTCATGCGTCGCAAGGGAGGATGCAAGCCATGGTGGATGCCGTCACGCTGGCCGATGTTCTGGAAGATTGTCAGCGAAGGCAGGACTGGTCAATGAACGCCCTGCACCCCTTTGAGGCCGCACGTCGTTCGCAGGTCACCATGTTACAACAGTTAGCCGATGAAGAAGTCTTTTTTTGGAATACCGGGAATCCAATCCTTGGGATGTTAAGAGATCGAGTGTTTCGCACGATGGATACCAACCGGCGTTTACAGTATCAGGTGCTTTCGGCCACGGCTGGTTTGCGGACGACCTCGCCGTTCGGATGGCTTGATCGTTTTCAGGCCGCCGGATTTTTACCCGACCCCAGAGCCAATCAGGTGCCGGGTCCCATGCAACTTGCTTAGGAACATTGAACAATGACGTCTGCTTTTCTTCCTCCTTCATTAGATCTTCCTGAAGATGTTCAGGCATTTCTTGTCCGTTATGTCACTCAGATCCAGGATGATGTTGGCCAGGATTTGGGTGGGCTTCTTCTGTTTGGGAGTGCGGTCCGGGGTGACTTTATCGTGGGCCGCTCGAATCTCAATATCCTTGTCATCGTTCGATCTCTCTCGGTGGACCTCCTCCAACGTGCGGGACGGCTTCATCAGCAATGGGAGAAACATCAAATTGTCGCTCCATTACTGATGACGGAAGGGGACCTCGTGCAATCAGGGCGGCTCTTTCCTTTGGAGTCCCTACAAATGTCCCAGCATCATCTGGTTTTGGCAGGACAAGACCCGTTCATGACGTTACCCATCGATCCAATGTGCTTAGCCTGGGAATGCGAACATGAACTAATGGCCAATGTGCTGCGAGTGCGGCAACGCTTCATAGAAGGCGGGGGTCGGATAGAAGCCATTCAGGCTTTACTCATGTTGTCGATTACGGCGGTGCTGCCTTGCATTCGAGGCCTCTTCCATCTGTTGCAAGAACCGGCAAAGGGGAAGGACATTGAAATTTTGGAACACCTGCCTGCCACATTCCAATTTGACTCGACCACCTTCCTGGAAGTCCTTCATATAAAACGAGGGTTAAGCAGTCCGGGTTCACTGGAATGGACGAAAGTCTATGACCGGTATCTTCAAAATTTAGGGCTGTTCTTGGACCGGGTTCACGCGATGCGTCAAGAGGGTCGATTATGAGGATGCCTCGCCTCACCTTGGCATGGGTGACGTTGGGACTGTTCTTGTCTCTCTGTCCGGTTTCCTGGGGGATGTCGCCAGAAGAACAACCTTTGCCCACGCCTTTGGGCTATGTCAGCGATTATGCCAAAGTCCTTGAGGAGGAATGGTATGCGCAAATTAGGGCTGTCTGCAAAGATTTGGAAACGAATACAGGGGTAGAAATGTTGGTGGTAACCTTGAAGACGATACAGCCGCTCTCTCATGCCCAAGCGTATGCCACCAAGCTGTATGAAGCCTGGCGGATTGGGACTGCCCAACAGGAGCGAGGTATTTTATTTCTCGTGTCGGTGCAGGAACGTCAAGCCGTGGTCGTTGTGGGGAAGAGTCTTTTAGCCATCGTGACTCCTCAAGTGTTGGATGAACTTTCATTGAAATTTTTGCAACCCATGTTCCACTCTGGAAACTATGGGGAAAATGTGTATCGCTCGGCCCTGTCTTTGGCGTCGATTGCCGGGAAAGCTCCAGGTCCCCAGGAGAAAAGAAAGCCCAAGCGCTCTGCCGGTTTTTGGATGAATCTGGGAGTCGTGGGTTTGATGGTCTATGCGCTTTGGCGATTTACCCGGCCAGAACGGCGGCACCCATTTCCCCGTTGGAAACGAGGAGAATATTGGGGGACAGGGCAGGGGGGCTTTGGTGGAAATTTCGGGGGCTTTGGTGGAGGAACCGGAGGACAAGGATTACGGTAAAGTTTGTGTGGGAAGTGCCTATGGGTTCGCAACCGAAAAGGCAAGAATATGTGGCAACCATTCTTTTCACATCATCTCCAAGCATGCAGGGAGAAGATAGGAATCGATTGGTCTCTATCTTCTCCCCCTGCCATAACTCTCCGCACCCTTCGCATAGTGCTTGATCAATGCAGTATGCCGGTGGCCTGACCATTCATGTGCTCAGGCTTGTCTTCGAACTGTACTAGGTGAGCAAGGAATGGTTTTCGAACGTTAACGTGCGGGTCATCATTTCGCCATTTTCGTAGGAAATAATCCGACGTGTTGCGGGAAGGTCAGAGTTCCCCACTCGGATGTGGGTGTCCGAAAAACTGTCGACATTTTTTAACGACCGATCCTTAGGATTAAAATAATAGACCGTGTATCGGGTCGTCAGATACTGTTGGTCTTGAGTGATCGCGCTGTCTTCCACATTAATGGTAAATGCTGCTTGAGGCATATTGCGATTAATTTGGGTGATCCGGTTATCTTTGATGCGATACCATGAGCCCATGCCATCTCCATGAATATTAAGACGCTGCCCTAATGGATGTTGTTCTTCCCCGCCTAAGGTCAGACTGTGTTGACCATCGGACTCCTGGAAATTTCTGTGCCCTCGATGTCCAGCAATCATGCCAATCTGGTTCTGCGCCCAGGTTTGT
>JAOUNC010000258.1 GCA_029881175.1 Nitrospirota bacterium
GTCGAACGGCTCATGGCCAACAATCCTGGACCGTTTCCTAGTGAAGCCCTCCGGCCGGTCTATCGCGAAATCATGTCGGCCTCTCTCTCGTTGGAAGGCACCCAAACGATTTCGTATTTAGGCCCGCCCGCCACATTTACCCATCTTGCGGCCATGCGGAAATTTGGAGAATCAGCCCAATACATTCCAGTGAATAGTATTAAGGATGTGTTTGATGACGTCGAACGCGGGCGCATGCGGTTTGGCGTGGTGCCCATTGAAAATTCCACAGAAGGTGTGGTCAATCATACCTTAGATTTGTTTGTCGATTCGCCCTTGTTGATTTATGGCGAAGTCATGTTGGAAATTTCCCATCATTTTTTATCCAAAGCAAAAAAGATTGAGGACATCAAAACTGTGTGTTCTCATCCACATGCCATTGCGCAATGCCGGAATTGGTTGGAAACCAACTTGCCTTCGGTCTCGATAGTGGAGGAGCCAAGCACGGCTCGCGCTGCTGAACGGTGCGTCAACGATCCCACCGCTGGGGCTATCGCGTCAGAATTGGCGTCGCAATTATATGGCTTGAACATTTTGCGGTCTCGCATCGAAGATAACATCAATAATTTTACGAGATTTTTGATCCTGTCTCTCCGGGGTGCCGAACGCACCGGTCGAGATAAGACGTCGTTTATCGTTTCGGCCAAAGATCGAGTAGGAGCCCTGTATGATCTGATTCGTCCATTCTCCTCTTATGGCATCAGTTTAACGAAAATTGAATCCCGTCCTACTCGTCGGAAAGTCTGGGAATATTTATTTTTTATAGATCTTGAAGGTCATCAAGATGATGACCGCGTGAAGAAAGCCCTGGATGAAGTGAGGTCCAGGTGCATGTTCCTGAAAGTGTTGGGTTCCTATCCTATTCACCAGTAATCTCCGTTCATCAGGCATTCAGTAAGCCGGATAGTTTTCTATGCCCTTGCATGTCCACCCCACCATTGCTGCGTTGAAGCCCTATTCTCCAGGGAAGCCCCTTGCCGAGCTTGAGCGGGAACTCGGGATTCGTGAAGCCATTAAGCTGGCGTCCAATGAAAACCCATGGGGCCCTTCCCCCAAGGCACTTCAGGTGCTTGAGCATGCGGCCACGTCACTTCATCGATACCCTGATGGTGGCGCTCATGACTTACGGAAGGCCTTAGCGAGTAAGTGGCAGGTCTCACATGATCAGGTCCTTGTGGGGAATGGATCTGATGAGCTCATTAGTTTGCTCATCAAAACTTTTCTGGCTCCCGGCGAGGAAGCGGTCATGGCCGATTTGACCTTTGTGATGTATCGGTTGTCGGTCTTAGCCTCACATGGCGTGCCGGTTGAAGTGCCGTTGAAAAATTGGACACATGATTTACCAGCCATGATGGATGCCATGACAGATAGGACTCGACTGTTCTTTATTTGCAATCCGAATAATCCGACCGGCACGATGTTGTCTGCCACAGAGATCGAATCGGCCCTCGCCAACATTCCTGAGCACGTGGTCGTGGTCTTTGATGAGGCCTATTATGAATATGTCCGTGATGCCGGGTATCCGGATAGTTTGCGCTATGTTCGTGAAGGGCGACCGGTGGTGGTGTTGCGGACCTTTTCGAAGATTTATGGTCTCGCGGGTTTGCGTGTGGGCTATGGAATCACCACGCCTGAGATTGCTGGTTATGTGAATCGTGTGCGTCCGCCATTTAATGTGAATAGTCTGGCGCAAGAGGCTGCCCAGGCTGCACTATTGGATAGCGAACATGTGGCAAAAAGTCGAGCCATGAATGAAGCGGAAATGACGTTTTTGGATGAAGGGCTGACCAAGATGGGGTTCAAGACGATCCCGAGCCAGGCCAATTTTCTTTATTTTGATGTGGGGATGGATGGGGGGCGTCTGTACGACGCGCTCCTCCAGCAAGGAGTGATTGTGCGCCATATTCGTGGGTCGATGATTCGGGTGACTGTTGGACAGCCTACCGAAAATCGCCGTTTTTTTGAAGCGCTTGAGCATGTGCTGCCAACCCTGTCCAAATCTGTTTGAATATGAGAAACGTATGATTATCGTCTTAAAACCTGAAGCGACGGAACAAGATATTGAGCATTTAGTGGATCGTCTTCGCTCCTTGGGGCTGAGATCGCAAATCACGAAAGGTGAGGAACGAACCGTCGTCGGCGTCATTGGAGATGAGCGGGTCTTGCAAGGCCAACCGTTAACTGTGTTTCCAGGTGTCGAAAGTGTGACGCCCATTTTGGCTCCGTGGAAATTGGTCAGTCGAGAGTTTCAACCGCATGACTCGGTGATTGATGTGGCCGGGGTTCAAATCGGTGGTCCTAAAATTACGGTGATGGCTGGCCCCTGTGCCGTGGAGAAATTAGAGATTACGGTTGGTATAGCCCAAGAAGTGGCCAAGGCTGGTGCCACCATTCTACGAGGAGGCGCCTATAAGCCACGGTCTTCGCCCTATTCGTTCCAGGGATTGGGTCAGGAAGGACTGGCTTTTTTAGCCGAAGCGCGAAAGCAAACGGGTCTGCCAGTGGTGAGTGAAATTCTTGATGCGCGTGATCTGGGGTATTTTTTGGAGCATGCGGACATTATTCAAATTGGTGCCCGCAATATGCAGAACTTTGAATTATTGAAAGAAGTTGGGGCCTACGATAAACCGGTGTTATTAAAGCGAGGATTGTCCGCGACGATAAAAGAGTTTCTGTTGTCGGCGGAATATATTATGTCTCGTGGCAATCGCAATGTGATGTTGTGCGAGCGTGGGATTCGGACGTTTGAGACTCAGTACCGCAATACCCTGGATCTTGCGGCTGTGCCGACTTTGAAGGAGATGTCGCATTTGCCAGTTATCGTGGATCCGAGTCATGCGACGGGGAATTGGAAGCTGGTCGCTCCCATGGCCAAGGCTGCGATTGCGGCTGGCGCCGATGGCTTATTGATTGAAGTCCATTCCAATCCAGAATGCGCCTTGTGCGATGGAGAAGAATCACTGAAGCCCAGTCGATTTCACACCTTAATGAATGATCTTAAAAAGGTCGCGCAAGCTGTTGGGCGAGAACTCTAAATTGTCCCCCATCCAGTTTTAACCTCTTTGTCTTTTTTCCCATGGCTGACACCTCTCCAGAATACCTCTTCCAGCAAGTCACGATCATTGGTGTGGGACTGTTGGGGGGCTCGCTCGGGCTCGCCTTGAAAGAGCAACGGTTGGCCAAAATGGTTGTGGGGATTGGTCGCCGGCAGACCAATCTAGAATTGGCTGTGCAGCTTGGGGCGATTGATCGCTTTTTTTCGGAACCGCATGAGGCCGTGCGCGACTCTGACTTCATTGTCTTAGCCACGCCAGTTGATACCTATGTTTCTCATGTTCAGCGCTGGGGGCAGCATGTGCCTTCTGGTGCCATAGTGAGTGATGTGGGCAGCGTGAAGGGCCAGTTGGTCTATGATGTGGAGGCGGCCCTTCCGTCGACGGCGAGTTTTGTTGGGGCGCACCCGATTGCTGGCAAAGAAAAGTCGGGTGTGGCTCATGCCACATCGAAGCTTTTTTCTGGGGCACGTTGCATCGTGACACCTACTCCCCATACAAACGCTGAGGCCTTATCGAGGGTGCGAGGTTTGTGGGAAAAAACAGGATCCGAAGTGTTGTCCATGGATCCCATGGTTCATGATTGGGTATTGGGGGCTGTGAGCCATCTTCCCCATATCGCGGCGTTTTCGCTCATGCATGCGTTGCAAGATTTGCAGGACCTCACTCCCGAGGCGTTACATTTATTGGATTTTTCGGGCGGTGGGTTGCGAGATACGACGCGCATTGCGGCGAGTTCTCCTGAGATGTGGCGGGATATTTGTTTGGCCAATCGAGAAAATTTATTGAAGATGGTTGACCAATACATTATGCAGCTTCAAGCGTTTAGACAGCTTTTGAATAATCAAGATGGGTCTGGTTTGGCGAACAATATTGAACAAGCTAAAACATTACGAGAAGGTTTGTCATGAGTCAGCTATCGATGCCACCAGCCACAGGCCCGCTTCGCGGAACAGTGACAGTTCCGGGAGATAAATCCATCACTCATCGTGCCCTAATTCTTGGGGCGCTGGCTGAAGGGCACACTCGAATCACGGGATATTCTCAAGGGGAAGATTGTCTGAACACCCTCCAGGCTGTTCGCGGATTGGGGGTTGAGGTTCAGGAAATCCCTGAAGGGTTGGAGGTGGTGGGCAAGGGGCTCTGGGGTTTAGCCGAACCTTCTAGTGTTTTGGATTGTGGAAATTCTGGAACGGGCCTGCGGCTTTTGGCTGGTGTGTTGGCCGGGCAAGAGTTCTTTTCGGTGTTGACGGGTGATGCGTCGTTGAGAAGTCGGCCGATGGGTCGCGTCGTGAAACCCTTGCGGCAGATGGGAGCAATTATCGCCGGAAGACGAGGTGGTGAATTGGCCCCATTAGCCATTCAGGGGGGAGGACTCAAGCCGACGATCTATGAGTCTCCCGTGGCCAGTGCGCAGATTAAATCTTGCGTGTTACTAGCGGGCCTCTTTGCAGAGGGTGCGACGACGGTCAAAGAACCCATGAGGTCGCGTGATCATACGGAACGGATGTTGACGTATTTGGGGGTCCCCTTACGCGTCGAGGGTTGTACCGTTGAGATAGAAGGCCGGCAGTTGTTTGAAGGAAAACCTATCGCGGTACCTGGCGATATTTCTGCTGCCGCATTTTTTCTTGTTGCCGCATCGATTGTCCCGGGCTCAGAAATCCTGATCACCGGAATCGGGTTAAATCCTGAACGAACTGGAATTCTTGAC
>JAOUNC010000013.1 GCA_029881175.1 Nitrospirota bacterium
ACGAATGTGTACTTTGCCTTCAATCAATGGACGTTGTCTGATGAGGCCAAAGATCTGATCAAGACCCAAGTGGAAGGAAGGCCAGAAGGCTGGACAGGCCTGCTGCGCATTGACGGACATACCGACGCGCAAGGGTCGGCCCCCTACAATCGAGCCTTGGGCCTCAAGCGCGCCGAAGCGGTCAAAACCTATCTGGTCTCCTTAGGCATTCCGGAAACCACGATTCAGGTGCAGTCGTTGGGGAAAGACGGCGCCGTCTGCCAGGAAACTACCCCGGATTGTTTGGAACTCAACCGACGCGCCCATGTGGCGTTCCTTCCTCAAGCCATGGATCAAGAAGAGGCCACGGTTCTTTCCAGCAGGCCAGATGGCCTCAACGTCTCCACCCAGGAAGAATCATCCCCAATGATGGTTCAGCAAGACGATGAAGAATCAGAGGAGGTGATTCCCGCGAAGGAAGAAGACCTTCCAGCTGAACTCGTGGCCATTGAACCGCTGGCGACCGTCGAGTCCCTTCCCTAAGACCATTCCCAGGCTGACCCGACATTCCAAGGGTCAGCCTGGGCCAGCTTGAACAGACAGACGTCTATAACCCATGAGCAATGGTCACACGACCCTAAAGGAGCCAGTATGAATCGCAGAAAGTCTCTCCTGTCGTTCTTCATATTCTGGATAACCGGCTGTTGGATTGGTGGCTTGGTCGTACCATCGGCGGTTGCACAATCCCCGACGAAGCCCAATCAGGAATTTGCCACACAAAAACCAGAAGGTGGCTTGGTGCTCAAGACAGGAAATGGGCATGCTCCTGTGGCGGTACCGCTCCTGGCAACCACCGTCACTCTGACGATCAGCGGCCTCATTGCCCGCACAACGGTGTCTCAACAATTTACGAATCCCAGCTCGGAATGGGCGGAAGGAGTGTATGTCTTTCCGTTGCCTGATCAGGCTGCGGTGGATCATTTACGCATGAGAATCGGGGAACGAATCATCGAAGGGCAAATTCAAGAACGGGCGCAAGCCAAACAGACCTATGCCAAGGCTAAAGCCAAAGGCCAGCGCGCCAGCCTGGTGGAACAAGAACGCCCGAATATCTTTACAACATCCGTGGCCAACATTGCGCCTCATGCCCCGATCACCATCGACATCGAGTACCAAGAGGTGGTGCGGTATGACCAAGGACGATTCTCACTTCGAGTTCCGATGGTGGTTGGGCCGCGCTACATTCCAGGGCAACCTGAAAACAATCAAGAGCCTTCTTCTTCACCAGCCGGCCTCGGATGGGCACCGAATACTGACCAAGTGCCAGATGCGTCACGCATCACTCCTCCTGTGCAGCATCCTTCTCAAGGGCACCTCAATCCCATTGCCCTACGAATCGATCTGGCTCCGGGTATGCTCCTTCAAGCCATCGAATCCCCCACACATCCCATTACCATTACCAAGCAAGCCACCAACTCCTATTTGGTCTCCCTCCAAGATAAATCAACCTATGCGGATCGAGACTTTGAATTGATCTGGACTCCCCTTTCCAGCGAAACCCCACAGGCCAGCGTGTTTACGGAAACACATGACGGCGAAACGTATTCTTTCCTTCAGCTCATGCCGCCTGTGGCCCCTTCAATCGCTCAGAAGAGCATTCCACGAGAAGTCGTCTTTGTGATCGATACGTCTGGATCCATGGCGGGGAGTTCCCTGACACAAGCCAAGGCCGCGCTCAAACTGGCGCTGACCCGCTTAACGCCTCAGGACGCCTTCAATCTCATTCAATTCAATTCAATCACCCAGGCCTTCTATGCCACGTCGCAACAGGCATCCGTGCTCAGCATTCAACAGGCCCTCCGTTACGTCGATGACTTGAAAGCCAACGGAGGGACCGAAATGCAACCCGCCCTCGTTCAGGCCCTCACACAGACACGGAATCAAGAAGAGCGGTCCAGCCTCCGGCAAATCATTTTTATCACCGATGGGCTCGTTGGAAATGAAGACGCACTCTTCACCCTCTTGCAAAGAAATATCGGACAGAATCGTCTCTTTACGGTCGGCATCGGCTCGACCCCCAATGGGCACTTCATGCGCAAGGCCGCACAATTCGGGAAAGGCACCTTCACACACATTGGCTCAACCACCGAGGTGCAAGACAAGATGAACCGCCTCTTCCTTAAGTTGGAACACCCTGCCCTCACCGACATCACCATTCAATCGGGGGAGGCGATATTCGGTGACGTCGTCCCCAACCCTTTGCCGGACCTATACACCGGTGAACCACTCACCGTGGCTTTTCGAACCACGGACCCTCCACCTTCGATCACCATCACTGGGAACCGGGCCGGCACACATTGGGAAACCACGCAGTCCATGGTCGATGCCAAGCCACGAAACGGCATCGCGGTCTATTGGGCGCGCCACACAATCGCGCAACTCATGGATCAACAGACCCAAGACCACGACAAAGCCCTGCTGCTTCGGCAATCGGTTCTGGATCTTTCTCTCAAACACCATCTGGTGAGTCGTTACACCAGTCTCGTTGCCGTGGACGTCACGCCGGTCAGGCCTGATGGACAAGCCCTTCACACCCATGCCCTCAAAACCAATCTGCCGCATGGCATGCAGTACGAGGCGATCTTTGGCTGGCCACAAACCGCCACACCCGCCACCCTTTATCTTGTGGTAGGAAGCCTTCTGTTGGGGGTCACATGGATCTGGTCACGACGGTATCTCGCACGCCGGTAACCCTTCGCATGACGTGGATCGTGGCGAGCCTGTTATTGGTTTTTGGAAGCTGGCTGATCGGACAGGGAGCCTGGATTCACGTTAAGGCTCTGGCCGCACAATGGCTGTTGCAGCATGCCTGGCAGGAAACACTCACCACACAACAGCCGGTCAAACCCTGGCCATGGGCCGATACGTGGCCAGTGGGTCGGTTGATGGTTCCCCGGTTGGGCATCAACCAAATCATCCTGGCCGATGCCAGTGGGCAATCCTTAGCCTTTGGGCCCGGGAAGCTAGGAAATGGAGAATTTTCGGACGACGACTCACAGGGCCTGCTCTTAAGTGGCCACCGCGATACGCATTTTTTGTTTGTCCGGGATGTACAACTCGGGGAAAGAATGAGAGTGCAAACACGTCAAGGAAATTGGAGGAGCTTTGTGGTGGAAACTCTTGAAGTCGTCGATAGTCGAATCGACACATTGCCAACGAATGAAGGCAAAGCCGATTTGCTACTGATCACCTGTTATCCATTCGATGCGGTGCTACCCGGGGGGCCGCTCCGCTATGTGGTGACAGCCAAACGCGTTGCTTCAAAAGTTATCTCTCAAACAGTGGCTTCGACGAGGGCGGCAGGCGGATCGAGAGGCAAAGGCATGATGAGGCTGGCGTCCTGGGAGTTGAGATAGGCCAGATGTTCGTGCATCACCGCGCCTTGTGGCAGCATGTCCCACAAGGGCCCGAGCTTTCCTCGGATTTTTCTCAGATAAAAGTTGGGCAATTCTGTCGTCTCACCTTCGATGAACTGTCTGACCGCCATATTGTTATCTAAGCGTTCTCTCATTTTGGTATGGTACGCAATTCGTCCGAATCCTTCGCTCGACACCGAACGAACGAAGTTAAACCATTTGGGAATCCAACCCCGATTTAACATCACCCGTTTTGCAATCATCGGCCAGGAAAACGCATGACGTGAGACATCCACCACATGGTCATAAAATTCAGGCCATGCATAGTGTTTGGGCCGCACATTCATGGCGTGGTTGTTATCTAAGAAATGGAAGGGAAAGGGAAGCACCCGTCCTTCCTGCTGTAAAGACAAATTAAACGGGGCGGATTGACCAAAAGCCGTGAGTAACGAAAACGCGGGAAACGCTCCTGGCGCCGCATCCAAAAATTGTTTGGTGAGTTCAAACGGTTCCGGACCTTTGTCGGAATCCAGCCCGAGCACAAAGTTGACCTGCACATACGGGATATAGCGAAGGACTTGATTAATATGATCCGCAGCATGCTTCACCTTATCTGACCCCGTCTGTTTGCCCGTTCGGGATTTGTCTCCCATGTCGTACCACGACTCGATGCCGGGCAGGATGGCTTTAAATCCATTCTGCTTCATTCGTGCCAGGTGAGGTTCAGACAGTAAGGACAAGGTGCTTTCCGCGATGAAGTCAATACTATTTGGAGGAATGGCCGTTTCGATGGCCCGCATATATTCCTGGAACCGGACACCAAAATTGGGATCGTGCCAGGCCACAATCGGCCGCTTGATTTTGGTTCGTAAAAACTTCAGATCTTCACTGATCTGCTCGAAGGACAATGGTTGGTAATCGACTTTGGCATCGACACAAAACCCGCAGGTATACGGACAGCCCATGCTCCCCAGCATGGGGACGATTTTAAACGAGGTTGGCGCTTTCGCTAAGGTGGGTTCAATAAACTTCCATCGTTCCTGGACACCCGGCAATTCCGTCGGTTGCTGTTTGGCTTGGAGTTGCTGTCCTAAGGGACGATGGGGTGCACAGTCAGACAAAATGTCATGGATGAGCGATTTGTCGGTAAACCCAACCACATAATCAAAATATCGGGCAGCATCTTGTGGGTAACTTCTGGCATGAGGCCCGCCCAACACGGTTACCGCGCCACGTGTCCGAAACACATTACTAATGGCATAAGCCGTAAGTGCTGATCGGGTAAAGGCGCCGATGAAGACAATATCCGTTTCTTCTAATAATTCCTGCTGCAAATCTTCTCTACCCGTATAGCAAATGAACCGAACCTTATGCCCTAATTCCTCGCACCATACTCCAACCACTTGCGGCATAATGCTGGCCAGATTTTGGTTCATCACCCTGGCATACATGGAATTGGTCGGACCTTTGGTCACCAGATCAAGAATGGTCACCCGCAGTTGGCGCATATGAATTCTCCAGCAGAAAATGTCAGAGGGGTTAATTGAAGAACTGACTTATTTTAGAGAGATAAAGAGGGGAAGGCCTCCACTAGAAAAGACCCTAGCTGAAAGCGGGTTTTAGGTCAAGGAAGGACAGACCAAAGACAGGGCACATTCAACTTGTTCGTCCACGATTTCTCAAATCGACCACGTGAAAGACATCATTGCGGCACAGCAAGATGTTACTCGAACCAAGAGCATCCATGAACCGATCCTCTTGAAACTAAAAACAACTGTTGGATCACGAAAGTCTGCACAACCTCTTCACGCACCTAGGAAATTTAAACAATCTCTCGTCACCCACAAGGTGACCACGAGTTATAGAAATTCCCTTTGCACATAAATAGCTTGCACAGCTTTTTCGCGCCCAATTGCCGTTTCTAGGTTGAAAGATCTGGTCGAAAGCGCCTTAAAGATCAACCTACCGGGATTCGACACATAGCATATTGCCATTACCCGGGATTATGTGGATCTGCCTCAAGTACTCACAGACAAACAACAAGTCCTTCAAGTTGTGGCGAATCTCATTCGCAATGCCAAGGAGGCCATTCGCCAACAAGGCCCAGGCCCACACAGCCTGACCATTCGAATCACCCCCAATAGGGAAAAACCAAACTGGGCCTGCATTCAGGTGAGCGACTCAGGCATTGGTATTCGCCAGGAGAATCTGCACCGTATTTTCGCCCAATCCCTTTCCCGTCCAGGCGGCAAACACGGTGCCGGACTCCATCGCAATGCCCTGGCAGCAAAAAACCTTGGAGGAGACCTTACGGCCTCAAGTCCAGGGGAAGGACAGGGTGCCAATTTTACCCTTATACTCCCCGTCACCTTCCTTGAAATCCCTTCATGACGCCACAAAAATTATTCGGCATGATTTTTGTTGCGTTAACGCGGTTCTTCCTGTACGGTTATGGGTGAATCGACCGTCTCGTTAGACCAAGCCATTCTCCGGCCGTTCTGGCCGTTGTCGTTGCTCAAATCTCCGCAGACCGGCCTCGATAAAGTCCACCAGCCTTGAACAATGTTGTTTAAGCCGCTGGTGCTATGCCCCATACCTCTACAAGGAATAGCTGTTATGCCGAATCAAAAACGACGAAAAGACCTTCGCAACGTCGCCATCATCGCTCACGTCGATCATGGCAAAACTACCTTAGTGGACGCCCTGCTGAGACAAACCGGCGCACATGTGTTTAAGGAAGGCGAAGCCGTCATTATGGATTCGAATCCCCTGGAAAAAGAGCGTGGGATTACCATTTTTTCAAAAAATGCCTCCCTGCTCTATAAAGATACCCGCATTAACCTCGTCGACACCCCTGGCCATGCCGACTTCGGAAGCGAAGTCGAACGAATTCTTCGCATGGTCGACGGCGTGTTATTGCTGGTGGATGCCTTTGATGGCCCGATGCCCCAAACCAAATTCGTGCTCAAAAAATCATTGGAACTGCATCTCAAGCCCATTGTCGTCATTAATAAAATTGATCGACCGAATGCCAGGCCTGAAGAAATTGTGAATCAGACTTTTGATTTGTTCTGTGAACTCAATGCCACCGACGAGCAATTAGATTTCCCTATTGTGTATGCCTCCGGCAAAGAAGGACGGTCTACACTGGACCTCTTGGATCCCGCCGTCGACATGAAGCCCTTATTGGACACGATTATCCATCGAGTCTTGCCGCCCGTTGCTGATCCGGAGCAACCCTTTCAAATGCTGGTGACCATGTTGGAATATGACTCGTATATCGGTCGTGTGGCCGTGGGACGAATTGTCCATGGCATGATTGAAGTCGGCAACCAGATTGTTGCCGTCAAGTGGGATGGCAGCATTTCTAAAGGAAAGGTCACGAAGCTGTTGGCCTATCAAGGACTCACCCGTGTCGAAAGCGAATCCGCCCAAGCCGGAGACATTATTTCCCTGGCCGGGCATCAAGACGTTCGGGTCGGAGAAACCCTTGCCTCCCCCCAAAACCCGACCGCCTTACCAACAGTCAATGTGGATGAACCCACAATTTCAATGAACTTTTCTCATAACACCAGCCCCTTGGCCGGAAAGGACGGAGGACGTTTTCTCACATCGCGACACATTCGTGAACGCCTGGCTCACGAAGCGATGATGAACGTGGGCATCAAAGTAGAAGAGGCCGACGGAGGCGAGCGATTTACTGTTTCCGGACGGGGAGAACTTCATTTGTCCATCTTAATTGAAACGATGCGGCGGGAAGGGTTTGAATTAGAAGTCTCGCCACCAAAAGTCATCTATAAAAAGATGGAAAAGGAAATTCTGGAACCTGTCGAGCTGGTCGTCATTGAAGTAGACCCCGGCTATCAGGGCGCGGTCATCGAAGCGCTCGGTGGCCGAAAAGCCGACATGAAAGACCTGCGAATCAGCGCAGTCGGCACCGTCCGCATGGAATTTCATATTGCCTCACGAGCCCTTTTAGGCTTTCGTGGTGAATTATTGAGAATGACCAGGGGAAGCGGCGTCATGTCACAAATTTTCTATGAATACCAGCCGTTTAAAGGTGAGATTCCCCATCGTACAGCCGGAGTGCTGATTTCGCATGGACCTGGACAAGCCGTGGCCTATGGCCTCTGGGGACTCCAAGACCGTGGAGAAATTTTCCTCCATCCCGGAGACGATATTTATGAAGGCATGCTGGTAGGAGTCAACAACAAAGGCAACGACCTGGTGGTCAATGCTATTCGTGAGAAAAAGCTCACGAATATCCGAGCCTCCGGCTCCGATGAAGCCATTCACCTGATTCCACCACGGGAAATGACCCTCGAATTTGCCTTGGAATTCATTGAAGATGATGAACTGGTCGAAGTCACACCCAAAAGTATTCGCTTACGGAAACAGTATCTGACGGACAATGAACGACGCGCCGCCCGCAATCAGTCCAAGAAAGCCCAATAACCAGCACAGGCTTCTGTTCAGATACAAAGCCAGATAGTGGGCATTTTCTTGAGTCTTGGAAGGGTGAGGAAGCTCTGAATGCTTGGGCAAGCCGGACCTCCCAGACGACGAACGCCGTGTCACCAGTAATCAAGTCTAAAATTAACCGCTCACCGTGCCTAGCCTTTCTGAAATTAAAGCTATTTCTCAGAGAGAACCTGGCCCTGAAACAGCCCTATTGCTGCCCGCAAAATCATGAGAGTTTTCTCTGATACCCGCCTCAGGAACAGCCCCCGAATCAGCTTCCAGTTCTTTTAGAATCAACAGAAACCCCTTTCCGGCAATTCCCCATGCAAAGTCAGTCATAAAATTACAAGCTCCTCAAGTTTAGACTTCCTTATTCCGTCTTTTTTCCTTATAATTCAATCCCTACCAGCTAACCGGTGCGGTGGTTCTCGAAGAATCCACCGAACCAATATTGATCCATTCAGGGGCAACAGGCATGAAAAACCTTTTTTTTAAAGGGCATGGTTTGGGCAACGACTACATTGCCCTCAATCCGACAACGCTCAGCTTCAAGTTGACTCCTCGAACGATCCGAAAGCTGTGTGATCGAAATTGGGGAATCGGCAGTGACGGAATCCTGGCAATGAGCCCTTCGAAAAAGGCTGACTTTGGCTTGCGGATTTATAACCCTGATGGGAGTGAAGCCGAAAAATCCGGGAATGGGTTACGCATTTTTGGTTGCTATCTCTATCACACCCGCCAGACTCGAAAAAAACATTTTACGGTCGAGACCAAGGGCGGTCTCGTCTCGATTGACTTGGAAATGAATGGCGACGGCTATGTGGGTGGCGCCACAGTCGACATGGGGAAAGCCGTCTTTCAGCCCATTGCCCTCCCCTGTACCTTGCGTGTGCCAGAATTGATTCAACAACCCGTGAAAGCAGCTGAGCAATCGCTTCGATTTACAGGAGTCAGCGTGGGAAATCCCCATTGTGTGGTGTATAAAAAACGTGACGAACGGTGGACTCGTCAAGATTTACTCGAAATTGGCCCAGAACTGGAGAACCATACGATTTTCCCGAAACGAACCAATGTTCAACTGGCTGTTCCAACTGGCCCCAAATCCATTTCTATTCTCATTTGGGAACGAGGGGCAGGCGAAACCCAGGCTTCAGGTTCTTCCGCCTGTGCCGCCGCCTGTGCAGGTGTCCGGTTAGGCCTGGTCAAAAGCCCGGTTCGCGTGAAAGCCCCAGGCGGCACCTTGGATATTACAGTCGACTCGCAATACAACATCACCATGAAAGGGCCTGTAATGGAAGTCGCCAGAGGAGAAATCAGCCACGCCTTTGTTCACTCCTTGTGATCGGCTTTTGTCTTTCCCCCCAAAATTCAGCCGCGCATCGTTTTCATGGCACCACAGCCACACGCTTTCATTCGGGTAAGGTCGGGAACTCGAACGGAATGGGCTCTCCAGTCAACGCCTTCAAGAATGCAATCAAATCAGTTTTTTCCTCCGGAGACAGCCTCAAGGGTTTCATCAACCTATCCAACTGCGGATTGGCGTTGCCCCCCTTGTCATAAAAATCCACCACTTCTTCTAATGTTTTAAACGCCCCATCATGCATGTAGGGCGCAGTCTCAATGACACTACGAAGCGTCGGTGTTTTAAAGGCTCGCCTATCCTGTTCACGACGGGTAACATAAAAACGACCTAAATCTTCTTCCATTGGGCCGACCTGCGGCACACCGGTGTTATGAAAATGATTGTCGGTAAAGTTGGACCCATTGTGGCAGGCACTACAACGCCCCTTTCCTGTGAAAACTGCCATGCCCCGCTTGGCGGATTCGTCCATCGCATGGGTATCCCCTAACACAAATTTATCAAAAGCCGAATTTGTTGAGATCACCGTGCGCTCATAGGCGGCAATCGCCTCGCCAATGCCCTGAATACTGACCCCGGTTCCAAATGTCGCCTGAAACTGCTCTTGGTACCCTTTTATGCCACTTAACTTTTTCACCACATTTTCATGGGTTTCGGCCATTTCAATCGGATTGTGAATAGGCCCGATGGCCTGCTCTTCTAAAGATCCTGCTCGTCCATCCCAAAATTGAAATTGATTAAACGCGGTATTATAGACCGTGGGCGCTTGGCGTCCTCCCCGTTTACCGACCACACCCACTGAGGTTTGATTGGGATCGGCAAACCCCGCCACAGGGTTATGACAAAACGCACAAGAGATGGCATTATTTTTAGAAAGTCGCCCATCAAAATAGAGTTGTTTGCCAAGAGAAACTTTTGCGGCATAGTTAAGATTCCCGGCAGGCTGAGGAATCGCCGTCGGTAAGGGACCAATGCCTGGGAAGGTTTGCTTATCAATAGTCAGCATATCTGGTGAAGCCGCATGGCCTAACCCATAGCCAAACCCACCAGACCCCAACAATAAAAATCCCACGATTCCATAAACCAATGCAGTTATCAGGATTAAGCGTCTTATAGGCATTCCTTCATCTCCTCTTCTGGTTGCGTCGTTCTTCTGCTTTCGTCAAGAATAGAATCCATGGACACACGGTGCGATTCCTCGAGCCATTGAACTCCAACAATTGCATAGTGTACCGCGAACATCCGGCAAATGGTATGACCCTTTCAGGAAAGATTTCAACTCGGCTCGCTTACCATGATTTCCATAATGCACCATCCCCGCTCATCATTCCTTAGACGGACACCATTCCCTTATCTTTCATGGTAAGCAATGTATGACAATCGAACATCTTCCCATACTCACCATCATTCCTCAATTAACACACACCTTACGTGAGCACTCTATCGTGCTACTAACCGCAGAGCCCGGCGCAGGCAAAACGACGCAGGTGCCTTTGGCTCTCCTGAAAGAACCATGGCTGAGAACAAAAAAAATCATCATGCTTGAGCCGAGACGCTTGGCAGCGCGTGCGGCTGCCCATCGCATGGCCTCGCTGTTGGGTGAATCCGCTGGAGAGACAGTTGGCTACCGAACACGATTGGATACCGCCATCAGCTCAGTGACGAGGATTGAAGTGGTGACGGAAGGGATCCTTACTCGCATCCTTCAACATGATCCTTCTTTACACGACTACGGCCTGGTCATCTTCGATGAATTCCATGAACGGAGTCTGCAGGCGGATTTGGGCTTGGCTTTAGCCATACAGACGCAATCGCTCTTTCGTGAAGATCTTCGTCTCTTGATCATGTCCGCCACGTTGGATACACAAGCCCTGACTCACCAGTTGCAAGAGGCTCCGATTCTGACATGTGAGGGAACCATGTTTTCCGTTGAGACACGGTATCTTGCCTCATTCGATTCCAAGGATCTCACCCACCACGTCGCGAAGACCATCCAACAGCTCGTAAAAACAGAATCTGGCAATCTTTTAGTGTTTCTCCCTGGAGCCGCCGAAATTCGGCGAGTGGCACAAAACCTGTTGTCCCATTCTCTTCCCCCACACATCCTCATTGCCCCGCTCTATGGAAATTTATCTCCCCAGGGCCAAGACCAAGCCATACTTCCACCCCCACCAGGATGGCGCAAAATTGTCCTGTCGACCAACATCGCAGAAACCAGTCTCACGATTGAGGGCATCCGCATCGTGGTGGACTCAGGACTCATGCGAATGTCACGGTTTGACGTACGAAGCGGTATGACTCGATTGGTGACGATGCCCATTTCCCAGGCCTCCGCAGAACAACGGCGCGGACGGGCCGGACGACTCGAATCCGGTTTATGTGTGCGCTGTTGGGCAGAAGCCACGCAACGTACCTTAGCCCCGCGAACGCCCCCTGAAATTCTTGACGCTGACCTCACACCACTCGCCTTAGAACTCGCCGTGTGGGGCATACAAGAGGCTTCGGACCTGTTATGGCTGGATGCCCCTCCATCTGGAGCACTCATGCAAGGACGGCAACTCCTTCAATCACTTGACGCCTTGGATCAGCAAGGACGGATTACCACGCATGGGCAGAAGATGGCCGACCTGCCACTCCATCCCCGACTCGCCCACATGATAATTAAAGGCATGGAGATACAATTAGGCGTTTTGGCCTGCGATCTTGCAGCTGTCTTGAGCGAGCGGGGTCTTTTGCAAGGACCTCCCGCTCAGGAACAGGCTGACCTTCGAACCCGAATGGAAGTCTTCTACCAGCAAAACCCTCGCGACCAGAGCTCTGGTGTGGTCCGACGGATTCGTGAAGTGTCCCATATGTGGCAACGAGCTCTGGGGATTCCTGCCCAGGCGAGGAATCAAACGCATCTACTCATTGACCACATTGGAGTCATTTTGGCCTTCGCCTATCCCGACCGCATTGCCCAACGGCAAACCGATTCGAGCCGGCGATACAAACTGGCCAATGGCCGACTGGCGCAGTTCTTTCATCCCAATCCGTTAGAACAGGAAGAATATCTGGTCATCCCCGACCTTGATGGAGCACAACCGGTCTCGCGCATCTACCTGGCCACACCAATCCATCGAGAAGATCTCTGCCATTATTTCACCCATTTGTTACGGGTAGAAGAATACGTCGAATGGAGTGAAACGGCACAAGCCGTTGTCGCCAACAAAGCACAACGTTTGGGTGAACTTATCCTGGAAGAACGCCGACTGCACAAACCTGACCCGGAGTTGATTGTCAACGAATTATTAACAGGCATTCGACGTAAGGGGCTGTCCTGTCTTCCCTGGACTCACAATCAACGCCATTGGCAAGCACGCGTTCAATTTCTTCGACGGATCATGAGACCAGAGGCCGCCTGGCCGGACATTACGGATGATGCTCTTTTTAAGTCGCTGGATATCTGGCTGGCCCCGTATCTCACTGAGATTTCAAGTTTGTCACAGTTACAACGCGTAGACCTGACTTGGCCGTTGCAAGCGCTTCTCTCTGCTGAACAACGGCGAACGCTTGATACCCTGGCCCCACCCAATCTTCTCGTCCCAACAGGATCACATATTGTCTTAGATTACGAATCAGGGGAAATTCCAATTCTAGCCGTCCGCCTCCAAGAACTCTTCGGCATGACGGAGACTCCCCGTCTGGCGAACGGCCAGGTGCCGGTCTTGATTCATTTACTCTCACCCGCCCGTCGGCCGGTTCAAGTCACCCAAGATCTCAAAAGCTTCTGGAAGACCGGATATCCGGAAGTCAAAAAAGAATTGAAAGGCCGCTACCCCAAACACTTTTGGCCAGATGATCCCCTCCAAGCCCCACCCACCCGTGGCATCAAAAAATCCTAGACCACGGTGGCATTATGGAAACTTTTGGTTATAATGATGATCTATTTCGGCATTCAAAACCTGTTGATTATGAAAACCACAACTGCAAAATCGGATTCTGTCCGGCACTTCAATTTCCCGTTCTTGGCCATTGGACTCCTACTCGGGTTTTCCATATTGGCCTGCTCTCGCTCTCCCTGGATGAAACCAGATGGGCATGAAGTCTCACCGACTGAACATGTGAAATGCGCCCAACAAGTCCAGCAGCTCAGTAACGGGGAAGCCTTAGAGCAAGTGGTGCTCACGCAACGGATCGAGCAATGCATGTTGGATCACGGTTATTATCGCCGCCCATGGTGGCTTCTGAATGATCTACGGTGGGATATTAAGGAACCCGCCTATTAATTTCTCTGATTAGCCATTCCACCAGCTTCTCCCCTTCTTGACACCACTTGTGCCCCATACACGAGACCTTTTCCTCACAGAATTTCGCCTTTCACGGACCAGGTCTGATATGGTTTAGCATCCAAACAACAATTTCTTCGCCGATACTGGCATTTTTTATTTTTCCTCGAAATGAAGGAAGTGCATTCATGAAGCGATCTTCTTTACATAGTCCTTTCCGTTCATATTGGTTCCCTCTGGCATGTCTGATGTGGGCATTCGCTGCTCCCATAAACGCGGCTGAGACGATTGACGGATTTCGCGATCTTAAATTCGGGATGACTCCAGAGGAAGTCCAAGCCCTCCCTGCCTGCCAAACTTCCCATGAATGCCTATTCGAACTTTCTAATAAAAATCGCTATGTGCACCTCACCTATGCGCCAGATCACACGGCTTCGGGTTCTGATTCCGCTGCTTCCTCTCGGCTCGCTCAAATAAACATCGACATGGGGCAATATACAGATGGCTGGCACCAGCAATTACAGATGATTTTGGGCAAGAGCTATCAACTCACCCATGACTTCACGGACGAAACGATGAACGCATTTCTGGCAAAGCAATTAGAAGAACTGCGGGCAGGCTATGAAAATGGGCAGGTTATCTTAACTGTGGCTCGTCGGCCGTTCGGCAACATGATCCTCAAAGTGATTTACCAAAATACGACACTCGCAGAAGAATTCATTCAGCAACCTCAAACTCCCCGAACAACGACACCCTAACGGCTTTAGAAAAGGTCTTTCCTCTCATCGTTGGCCACACAAAATGGAGATCAGGAAGCTTCTCTAGGCAACGAAACAGGCTTCGGGATGAGCAGGCGAGGACGTAACGTTCTTCCCCCAATAAACATGGCTAATGGCAGTATCACCACTCCTTCACGGCGCTGTTGATACATCAATCGTCGCCAACACCGACGACACAAATCATGATCTTTCATCGAAACAGCCCGCCCCAATTTACTGGAATGGGGATTACGCCGAGGCGAGACTAACACCTTCACTTCCCCGCCACATTCTGCGCATCGCCCAATTCCACCACAACTTCCCTTCGCGATTTTTGAAAGTCCTAATCTCAATCCATCAAAGTAATTTTTACGCTTAGGGTTCCGCCTAAATTCATCCTGAAGAGCGGGTTCCGGAGATTGCAATCTGAGAAGTCGTCTCATGGCATCCCTCCTTGATATGAAGTCGCGATCACATGATCACTTGACCATCAATAGGACAACCAGCAAGGGATGTGCCCAGCCACAATAAGACCACCTGAGGCTTGAGATAATGTCAGGAAAATGGGTAAATTCGCTGTAGAATCGGGAGGGGGCGACCTCTCGGGACACAAAGGCCGATTCCTCCCGGTGCAAGCATTGTAAGAGAGGCGGCTTTCAGAATTCTGACAGGATGTGGGAACTATTGACAGAGGACCATGACCTCACAACGAGGCTCATGATTTCCTCCAGGATCGCCATCCACTTCCTCGGTCCCCAGCCGTACATTCAAACCGGCACTCGTTCCGGTGCGGACTCATTCAAGATGAGCCAATATAATCCTAGATTTTGAACAGCCTGTGAAAACTCTTGAAAGTCCACTGGCTTACGTACATAGCTGTTCGCGCCTAGTTGATAGCTTTTCACAATATCCTGCTCTTCTTTCGAAGAGGTAAGCACGACAACTGGCAGGAATTTCGTCCGATCATCAGCACGCAATCGTCGTAGGACCTCCAATCCATCAATTTTGGGAAGCTTAAGGTCCAAGAGAATGATCTGCGGCATGATATTCATATCTCGTCCGGCATGCGCTCCCGTTCCAAATAAATACTCCAAGGCTTGCACACCATCGCGTGCGACCACGACTTCATTCATAATATTGTTTTTCTTTAGTGCCCGCATCGTGAGTTCTTCATCATCGGGATGATCTTCAACTAACAGAATGTGTTTGCTCGTCATCATATCCTCCTTGGTTGTGACTGTGTTGACTATAACGTAAAATGAAACGTTGCTCCCTCATTGACCGCACCCTCAGCCCAAATTTGCCCACCATGACGCTGGATAATGCGATGGACAGTGGCAAGACCAACCCCGACTCCAGGAAATTCCGTGTAGGCATGCAGGCGTTGAAACGTTCCAAACAATTTATGAGAATAAGTCATATCAAACCCTGCACCATTATCCTTCACAAAATAGGCCGCCTGCCCTTTGTATTGCTCATGACCAAATTCGATGCGAGCTTGCGCTTGTTGCCGAGTAAATTTCCAGGCATTTCCCAGAAGGTTTTCTAATACTGCCCGGAGCAACTGCGGGTCAGCGATGGCAAATAAATTATTCGCTACCACACATTCCACCTTTCGCTCCGGCTCCCCTTTCTGCAAATCATCCAAGATACTCCGCACAATTGCGCTCATGTCGAAGGTTTGCGTATGAATGTCCGCGCGCGTCAATCGAGCTAAATTCAACATGGCATCAATCAGTTGGGACATCCGTTGACTGGCCGCTCGCACACGCTGCAGGTAACTTCGTCCCGAGTCATCCAATTTGCCATCATAGTCTTCCAGAATGGCTTGGGCGAATCCATCAATACCTCGTAGCGGCGCACGAAGATCATGGGAAACGGAATAACTAAAGGCTTCTAACTCTTTATTGCTGGCTTCTAATTGGGCAGAGCGTTGTACCAGTTGCGAATTCAGTTTACGTATATCATTTTCCGCACGTTTCCGTTCGGCCACTTCTCGAATCAGCTCAGCATTCGATGCGGCTAATTTCCCGGTTCGCTCCTGCACACGTTTTTCCAAATTATCCCGCGCCTGGCGAAGAGTATCTTCCGCCAATTGCCGTTCATAAATTTCTAATTCCAATTGTCGATTCGACTCACGCAAGTCTGCCGTGCGGTGCCGCACCTGATTTTCTAATTCCCCGGATACACCTCGAATCTTCAAGATGACTAATCCGAACCCTCCCAGCCACAACAAGACCAAGACTCCCATCATCCCGTAGGAATCGATCCAGTTCATGCCAGTCATTTTCTCTACCGAATCTAGAGGATAAATGATTTCCACTATGGCCCCGACTTGTCCGACTTGCCAATCCCGTTTTGGACTATCCGCGTTCTCATTATGGCAATTCACACATTCCTGCTGCATACGTCCAGCCGTGGCAAAGCGCAGTGATTGACGACCATCAACCTGTTCAACTTGATAAAATGACTGTTCAGGATGTTGAATTAAATAATCCCAGGCCTTACGTTGAAACGTGTCCATCTGCTGACCAAGATTTCCTTCTTGAGAAAACGGATACCCACTCGACAAACGCACACGCTCCCCTGCCCTGCCAGAGAACAGTTGGCCGCCTAAATTCAAACTCAATAAGTCCGGCAGGGGAATGGCTCCTTTTGCCTCTCGATAGGGCTCGGAATCCTTGATCCCTAGGGCATGGAACCGTTCAATGACTTCGATCGCATGCCATTCCCGACTATCACTTGATTGCCTGGAATGGGTGTCTGCCCCCCTTAGAGCAATCGTTGCGATCATTTGGGTCTTCAACTGCGAAATATGCAAAAAAATAACGAGCAAACAGAGCCCAAACAATACACTGAGAACGAGAATGATATGTTTATGGAGGGCGGCTAAGCCTCCCACCACCCTTTCGACGCATTTTTTCCAAATGCCAAAAACCTGTAACGGGACTAGTTTGTTAAGCGTCAAATCGGCCACAAATTTCCATCCTTACTTTCTGCAACCCACGCATGAAACGATATCCATGAACAAACCAGTCCCCTGCCCTACATTATCGGACAATTTCTGATAGACATTTAGCATTCACTGCCTGAAACAACTGGAAATGATTGCGTGATATCTCAAGAAATATCTAAAAAATTATTGCAATGACCTGGCCATTTTGAAGAAAAATGCCTGTCAGGGTCGACCGTATACCAGCCCCAATCGACAGTCGCTTCATCACAGACCTTAACCTTGAAAACGTCATTTACCGATTTGAAACTAAAAGCTGAGGGGGAAACTCAACAAAGGAAGTTTTCAATGATTGTCAGCCTGCAAGAAAAGAACCTCCCATTCGAAACGACAGACCAAGAATTACCCAATTATTTTGATTCATGTGAAACGGTGCTTTCCGCCAAGTTCATTGCAGATCAATTTACTGGACGGGCTGGAAGTTTGGAGATTGTCGAAATTCCCAATCAAGAGGAAGCTAAGCAAACGATCAATCCCTTACTTGGGACGGATTTAAGCGACAGGATTTTGGTGATAAACGAGGTCTATCCCCTTAAAGAAGATTAACCGTTGAGGCTACATTCACTTCGCACCTATTCTGGCGGATAGCCTTCACTCAATCATTCCTCACCAAGCTCTTTTCTC
>JAOUNC010000259.1 GCA_029881175.1 Nitrospirota bacterium
TTTTAGCACCAGCGGGCATTCTGATGCGTCCCGCAACCGCTCCTGTTTCGATTGCATAACGACCGATGAACGAGAACTCCCAATCAATAGTATTACGGTTTGATGATCAGGGCCTATTGCCCTGCATCGTCCAGGACTGGTTAGACGGGACGGTGTTGATGGTGGGTTTTATGAATCAAGAAGCCTGGGAAATGACGCAACAGTCCAAGCGGGTGCATTTTTGGAGCCGATCACGACAACAGCTGTGGAAGAAGGGCGAGACCTCAGGCCATGAGTTGGTCCTCAAGGAAATTTTCCTGGATTGTGATCAAGACACAGTGTTGGTGAAAGCCCAACCTATTGGCCCGACGTGTCATACAGGCAACCGGTCCTGTTTTTTTACGCCGGTGCCTTCGATTTCCGAGTCGGGAATGTCCGTCCCTACGGGTACTTCCTGGGGAGGGATTACCCGGCGGTTGTATGAAACGGTGGCGGATCGAAAAGCGACTCCCAATTCAGATTCGTATGTGTCGAAGCTGATGCAGGGCGGCATTGATCGTATTTTAAAGAAAGTGGTTGAAGAAGCCGGGGAAGTCGTTCTGGCGGGAAAAAATGCTGACCGTGAAGAAATTATCTATGAAATGGCCGATTTGTGGTTTCATTCGTTAATCATGCTTGGGCATTTTTCCATTCCTCCAGAAGACATCTATCAAGAACTGGGCAAGCGATTTGGGAAGTCAGGGGTCCGAACATCTGAAGGTGGGGTCTCTCATGGATGACTGTGTGTTTTGTCAAATTGCATCGGGAGCGATTCCCGCGAAGGTTCTTTATGAAGATGACCAGGTCATGGCCTTTCACGACATGAATCCGCAAGCACGTGTGCATGTGTTAGTGATTCCCAAGCGACATATGGCGTCACTCGCCGAGGCACAAGATTCCGATACGGCAGTGTTGGGGCAGGTGATGCTCGTCTGTGCCAAAATGGCTCAAGAATGTGGCATTGTGGAAAGTGGATATCGGGTCGTGGCCAATACGGGGCGAAGCGCAGGGCAGAGTGTTTTTCATCTTCACCTGCATGTGCTGGGCGGCCGGTCGTTTGATTGGCCTCCAGGGTAATCTTTGGCTAAAGGCAGTTGCGAGGATTTTCGAATCCTATTGATGGTGTTGCGATGACGAGTGAAAAACGAGGTGTGCCTTCAGAAACCATTCAACAGATTCGGGAGCGTATCGATATTGTCGATCTGATCTCCACGTATGTGAGTCTTTCCAAAGCCGGCCAAAATTTCAAGGGCCTTTGCCCTTTCCATTCGGAAAAATCCCCTTCCTTTTCGGTGAATCCTGCAAATCAATATTTTCATTGTTTCGGCTGTCAGGCGGGGGGGGATGCCTTGACGTTTCTCATGAAACAAGAAAATATGGATTTTATGGAAGCCCTTCGTGAGCTGAGTCAGCGAGCCGGCATTCCTCTTCCTGAGCCACGACAGGTGGTGTCTCGTCCGGGGTCAGGTTTGTCTCGCGAACGTTATTTTCAGCTCTATCAATTGGCGGCCTCTTGGTATCATCGTAATCTTCAGGAAGCGCCAGAAGCTGAAGATGCCAGAGCCTACTTGGATCGGCGGGGAATTTCTCGTCAGTCCTGGGCGACATTTCAATTAGGGTATGCGCCTGAGGGTTGGAATGGACTATCCAATTGGCTGGGACGGCAAGCGGTCACTCCTGAAGAACTTATCCATGCCGGATTGGTGGTGCGGAAAGAACAAGAGGGGCCACGAGGATTTTCTACGTATGATCGGTTCCGCAATCGGGTGATATTTCCCATTGCCGATACCAGGGGCCAAGTCATCGGCTTTGGAGGGCGAGTCATGCAGGAGGAGGCTTCTCCCAAATACCTCAATTCTCCGGAAACCGATCTTTTTTTTAAGGGACGATCTCTGTATGGCCTAGATAAAGCCAGGCCATCAGCCACGGCGGCCGGGAGGTTTTATCTGGCTGAAGGCTATTTCGATGTTATTACCCTTTATGAATATGGCATGACCAATTCCGTCGCTCCTCTTGGAACCGCATTGACGGCTGACCATGTCCATGTGTTGCGCCGGTTTGTGCCGTCAGTCACGTTGGTCTTTGACGGGGATACGGCTGGAGTAAATGCCGCGTTACGGACCCTGGATTTATTTGTAAATTCTGGTGTAGATGTGCGTGTCATATTATTACCTGCCGGGGAAGATCCGGATACATTTCTTAGAACTCATGGCGTAGATGCGTTCCGGGAGCTAGAGCGACGAGCCGCCACGCTTTTGGATTTTGTCGTGACTTCGGTCTTGGATAAAGCCAAAAAAGATTCGATTCAAGATCGAGTCAAATGTGCTGATGAAATCTTGGCCATTCTCCAAAAAACCAAAAATCCTCTCGAAAAAGATGAATATCTCAAAGTCGTCTCGGAACGGTTAGGGATTCGACAGGATTTGCTCAGGAAACGGTTGCCCACATTGCGACTTCGTGTTGAGTCGGCCCGCCCTGTCTCCAAGCCGCCGGACTTACCTCTGGCCGTTTCCCTGCCCGCCGGAAAGCCGGAAGAACGTGATTTGCTCATTCTTTTACTGCAGGGCCGTCTGGAGCCTATGCATATCCTTCAATTAGATGAAGAATCCTTTACGGTTCCTCTCTATCGGTATCTTATGACTCAGGCACTCTGTCATCGTACAGAGACTGGAGCCTTAGATCTTGAAGCCTTTCGAGGGGACGTGAGCGATGATCCGGCCTACGAGGCGGTTGTGGCACAATTGAGCGTATGGGATCTCTATCTTGAGGATACGCATGACCATGTGGTGGGGTGTCTCCGCATTCTCAGTCAAAAGCGGTTGCAACGTCGGTTGGATGAGTTAATCCGTCAGGTCAAAGTTGCTGAACGGGAAGGCCGGCCTCATGATGTGGATATATTAAATGTTCAAATCAATGAAATTCTCACCCAAAAAGCCGGCTTAACAGTTTCTTGATGAATTTTCATGTAATCAGAAAAGAAAATTGGAAAAGGTATTTTTCCTGCGGCCAATCTATGGTAAAAGATACAATATGTGATTGTGGGGTTGGGCCCATAGCTCAGTTGGTTAGAGCGGCTGACTCATAATCAGTTGGTCCCAGGTTCAAGTCCTGGTGGGCCCACCAAGACTCAGGGTCGGACTTGAAGCGCTCGATACGATAATTATTGAGGATTTTGTGAATTCGCAGCTGCAATATCTTATAGAACTACAAACGTTTGATCTTCGAATTTTCAAGATTCAGGACCAGCAGCGAAAAGCCCCAGAGCTTCTCAAAGCCGTTGAGGCTCCCCTCCAAGAAATTTTGACTCGTCTCCAGGTACTTAAAAAAACAGGCGAATCCCTTGTCACGCAACGACGAAGTGCCGAACGAGAACTCGCCACGCAGGAAGACTCGTTGCACAAAGTCCGAAATAGATTGTCTGAGTTGAAAACCAATAAAGAATATCAGGCACATTTATTTGAAATTGAACAGGCTAGAAAGAAAAAGGATTCCATCGAGGAAAATGTATTGGAAATGATGGAACGTGTGGAAGAGAACGAGAAGGCCATCAAGGAACTTGAAGAGCAAGCGGGTGAAGCCAAGAAGGTCTTTGATGTGGAAAGTGCGCGGCTCGAAGCTCAAGTTGCCGAATTAGGCCAGGAGCTCACCGATTTAGAACGACAACAAAAGATGGTCGCTGAGATGGTGGAAAAGCCCTTGCTGGCTCGGTACAACCGGTTGAAGACGATGCGTAAGGGATTTGCTGTGGCTGAAGTACGTGATGGAGCCTGCGGTGGGTGTAGGCTTCAGCTTCCTCCGCAACTTGTGGCTGAAGTGAGAAGAGGGGATGAATTGATGGACTGTTCTTATTGCCATCGCATTCTGTTTATGGCCCACCATCTTGAGGTGGAGACCCTCGATTAGCATTCTTGGGCTTTTACTCTTCCCTTGCAATCTCTTCCGTCTGAGCCTACGATGATAATCGGTGGTGTAAGCGGGCCGGGTGGCTGCTCACGAATCTTTCGTGAGAGGAAAGTCCGGACTCCATAGGGCAAGGTGCTGGGTAACGCCCAGGCGGAGCAATCCGACACCAGCGCCACAGAAAAGATACCGCCGATGCCTGAAGCGAGAGCTTTAGTCAGGTAAGGGTGAAATGGTGGGGTAAGAGCCCACCGCATTTGTGGTGACACAAATGGCAGGGTAAGCGTCACCTGGAGCAAAACCAAATAGGGGAACGATTCTCTGTTTGGAGGGGAAGTGATTCCTCACCGAATAGGGAGGGAGGTCGGCCCGACCGAGGTTCTCGGGTAGGTTGCTTGAAGCCTAGGGTAACTTAGGTTCCAGAGAAATGGCCATCGCTGAATGAGGATTTCCTCAAACAGTACAGAATCCGGCTTACAGGCTCACTTCGCCACCGCTTTTTACTGTGCTCGTGCTAGACCGTCTTGCGCGCAGCCATAGGTTTTATGCTCGAGTTGTGTCTGCCTTGGTGTAATGAGCGTCAAGAGGTGTCCGATGCGCCAATTTGTCTTGTCGGCATGTGTTGAAAAACACGATTCTTACCTCGTGGTTTGACGCAGGTTTTTGGCGTTGCTAGAATCCGCCGTCTATTGAGCAGGTTTTAGCCCTATGAGCCCAATTCTGGTTTGAACAATTTGTCTCATACGTCCCTATCGTCTAGCCTGGCCTAGGACGCCGCCCTTTCAAGGCGGCAACGCGGGTTCAAATCCCGCTGGGGACGCCATGATTGAAGCCGCTGAAGGAGACTTCAGCGGCTTTTGTCTTTTTG
>JAOUNC010000260.1 GCA_029881175.1 Nitrospirota bacterium
TCATTTATTCAGCGGCGACTCAGGGTGGGGTATCCTCGGGCGGCTCGAATGATTGAGCAAATGGAGCAAGAGGGCCTAGTGAGTGCACCGGGGCGTGATGGCCGGCGGGAAGTGTTGGCTCGAGGGACAGCTGCGGCGGAGATCGGGTGAGAGGAGTGAACGTGGTACGTTTTATTATTCTATGTGCAATGGTGATTGTGCCTCAGGGTGGAAGTGTCTTGGCCTCCACTGTCGACGATGTGGTTGGTCGTGTGGACGATCGCTATGCGAAGATTCATGATTTACAAGGGGATTTCACCCAAGAGACGATTATTGAAGGATTTGAAAGCGGCTTTCAATCGACAGGCCGGTTCTATCTGAAAAAGCCTGGGCTTCTGCGCTGGGATTATCTCAAGCCTTCTGAAGAGCAGATCTATGTGGATGGGGACGCTGTGATGATGTATGTGCCTGAGCATCAACAAGTGGTGAAAGGCACGCTCACGCAAATTGCGGCGTCGAAGGGGCCTTTAGCCTTGCTTTTGGGGGTGGGCAAGCTTTCCCAGCAATTTATGGTGCTGGATTCTCCGAAGCTTCCAGGAAATCGCAAAAAGTGCCGGAGTTGACCTTAATCCCTAAGCCGGATGGGGAAAAAGTCCCTACGATCAAGAAAATCCATCTGCAATTATTTCCTGATTCGTATCTCATTCAAACGATTGAAATTTTTGAAATGAGTGGGAATATTTCTCGTGTCCGGTTTGATCATATTCAGCTTAATCAGGGCCTTTCGGCCGATCTGCTGAAGTTTACGCTTCCTCCGGATGTGGTGGTGGTCGAATTCCCTACGTTCTGAGGAAGAATGTATAGATTGTGGTGAGGGTGGTGAATTTCCTGGAAGGGTGAACAGAAATGGCTGAACGTATCTTAGTTGTCGATGATGATGCCGGGGTTCGTGAAGCATTGTCCGAGTTTTTACTCTCTCTCGGGTATGTCGTGGTCGTGGTTGAAAATGGGGAAGAAGCCTTGGCCGAATATAAGAAGAGTGAATTTGACGTGGTGATGGCCGATTTAATCATGCCCAATATGGACGGCATGGAGTTGTTACGACGTATTCGTGAGATGAAAAATAATGAGGTCATTTTTTTGATGATCACCGGACATCCCTCCGTGGGGACTGCCGTGGAGGCCATTAACCGCGGGGCGGATGACTACATTACCAAGCCGTTTCACTTAGAAGATGTGAAATTGCGCATTGCGAAAGCCTTAGAGAAGCAAACCTTGAAAGGCCGGCTAAGAACTGCACAAGGCCTGGCCTGGGGGCTCATGCTGTCTATTCCTCTCTGGCTGCTCCTTGGGATAATTTTGGTGATCTTGTTTAGAGGCTAACCCTCTCCCCTTCCTTCCCGTGTGTGTTCCCATGATTATTGTCCAGGGCAGGCATAGCGTAATGGGAACCTGTGTCTTTCGGATGCTCCATATTGTTCTGGTCATGACCGTCAGTATGGCAGTCGGAAATGGCGCCGTTTCGCATGCCTTTAATCGGCATATCACCGAAGATCCTGCAAGAACGCTAGAGAAGTTTTTATCCCTGGATAAAAAGGGTGTGCGGCTTGAGGCTTTGACCTGGCAAGCGGTTGGGCCCTATGTGGATTGGGAGGAAGCTTTTGCATGGGGCCATGTTGTGGTCATTGAGAATTTTCACGTTATCGATGATGTGACACAATGGGAAATTGTGAGTGGGCTCGAAGCTAAAATTCCTGTTGTGTTTGATGTGTTGGGCACGATGCATTGGGAAAGTGTGACGTTTGTTCCTGATCCTCACCAGGAATCCCAGCTCTTTCATATCAAGGCCGTCTATGATCGATGGCAAATTGTTGACCCGCAACTTCCCCCACATGTTGGTCGGCAACGCTTGATGGATTTTGTGCGTTGGAAGGAGTTAAGTGAACCCGAGGCAACGCGGAAAGCGGCGCTTGCTTCATTACATAAACAATTGAAAGCACAGTAGCAGGAAGAATCTTAGTCATGGCAAAGTGGCGTGCAGAGGTTTTGCTCTTTGATTTTGATGGAACGTTGATTGATTCGAAGGTGGACATTGCTACGGCTGTGAATCTCACGTTAGGGGATTTGGGTTTGCCACTTCGATCCGAGGCAGAGATTTTTAGCTTTGTGGGGGACGGTGTTAAACGATTGCTTCGCTTATCAGTTGGCGAGGCCAATCAGGATGCCTTTGACCGTGCCCTTGAGGTTTTTCGTGGGCATTATTTACAACATTGCGTTAAGACGACCCAATGGTATTCAGGAATCTTCGAGGTGCTTCAACATTACAAAGAACGGAAGAAAGTGATCGTGACCAATAAGTCGCTCGAATATACCTTATGCATTGTTGATGGCCTGCAGGCTCGTGATCTGTTTCAGCATATAGAAGCCCCACGAGATACGACTGAGCTGAAGCCTGAGCCGGTGATGTTAGAGCGAGCGCTTGAAGTCCTGGGAGCTGACCCTTCACAAACTGTTATGATTGGCGATAGCACCAATGACGTGCGAGCAGCACAAGCGGCCGGCATTCGGGCCTGTGCGGTGGGCTATGGGTATGGAAACCGTGAAAAGGTGGTGGCCTTGCAGCCGGAATTCTATTGTGAAACGCCCCATGATCTCCTTGATTTGTTTTGAATCTCTTTCAGCAAGGGCGAGTGATGGCTTGTGAATGATGCACGTTTCGCGATGGTAGGTCGAGCGGCTTGCGATATTCTAGTTGTGATGGAGCCAGGGTTTCTTTTATGATCATGTGAAGATTTTAGGGGTTGTCCACGTTATAGGTTGATTATTTTTCAGAGGGAATCATGGCAAAGTCTGTGGTGACATGTTTGGATATGGAGGGGGTTTTATTCCCAGAAATCTGGCTCGGGTTAGCGGATAAAGTCGGAGTGGATGATCTTCGTCTGACGACGCGGGATATTGCTGACTATGATGTACTCATGCAGAAACGTTTGAATGTGTTGCGAAGGCATGGTATTACGATTCATGATATTCACGATGTGGTGCGGACCATTTCACCATTGCCGGGCGTCGTGGAACTTATGCATTGGTTGCGTGAGCGGTGTCAGGTCATTATTCTGTCCGATACGTTCTATGAGTTTGTGGGGCCGTTAATGGAACAGCTTCAATTCCCGACCATTTTTTGCCATAGTTTGGGGATTGATTCGGAAGGATTCATCACTGATTATTTTCTTCGCCAGAAAGATCAAAAGCGACAGGCTGTGCGTGCGCTCAAGAGTCTTTCATTCCGGGTTTTGGCAGCAGGCGATTCCTATAATGATGTTTCCATGTTAAAGGAGTCCGATGCCGGGTTTTTTTTCTGTCCTCCTGACTCTATTGCTCAAGAATATCCGCAGTTCCCCGTTGCTCGAACCTATCCAGAATTGCGGGAGTTTTTCGCACGGGCAGGCGGGTTTCCATTATGAGATTCCTTGTGGCATAGGGTTGATAGGGCAAGGTTCCCCTCCTTGGAGCCGTAGGTAGTCTTCGGCTGATTCACTAAATCCCCCATAAATGTGTTCCCTGTCTATTTCTTAGCAAGTAGGAAAATGGAGTGGGTTCATATAGCTAAAGTTAGTTGACTGTTTGATGAGCCATCACCCCAACCCCCTCCATGGATGGAAAAGGGAGTTTTGAAAGGGTTGAGTCGAAAATTCAAAAACTATCTAACGAAAGGAGTCGTTCATGATGCGTGTTTCTTTTGCAAGACGGGTTGCCTCTTTGGTGGTCATGCTTGGGTGCCTTTTATTGACAGGATGTCTTGGTAACCGTGATTGGCAATACCCTCCCTCTTCAACGGGATCGTATCTTTCGACCAAGGCGGCGGTCTCTGTCCCGGCTAAGGCAATTGTTCTTCCGTTGGAGGACCTCAGAGGCGAGGGTGTTAAAGAAGAATATTGGAAAGCGACGATTCCGCTTGTTCCCTATGGTGATACGAAGTATGAACGCCCGGAAACTGTGAAAAGCCCTGAGGAGGTTGATGTCCTCAGATTTGATCCATCCCAAGACTTCGCCAGGTCTATTGCCGCGGAGTTGAGTCGGGCTGGTGTGTATACCTCAGTCACTTTTGCGAAAGACGAACAGGAATATCCGGCAGAGGTAGTCTTTCGTGGCCGCATACGCTCCACCGAGTGGAAGCGACGTTTGTACACCTATATGTTAGGCCCGGTAGGCGTTGTATTTTGGCTTGTGGGGTTCCCTATGAGCGAAACCACCACGGAATTGGAGCTTGATCTACAATTAACTCCCGTGAATGATCCAACGAAGGTGTTATGGAATATGACCATGGATTTCGAAGGCAAACAATTTGATAGTCCTTATTACGGCATTGAGAATGCCGTAGAGAGTTATCCTCTCGCATTGCAAGAGGCTCTAAAGCCTGCCATTGCGGATTTAGTGGGTCTGGCCAATCAGGACCCCAATCGGTTGTTGCCACGCTAAGTTGTTGGAATTATTGAAGACTGAAAAAAAGACATGGTCGTGGGTTGATCTTTTGCACCCCAGAAGATTATTTTTAGACTTTAGCAAATGAAAAAACAACCGATAATGATAAAGAATGAGGGGTATTCGATAGGTATCTTATCTATAGAATTCAAGGGCAGGGAGTTTTTTGGCGTGGTTCCCTGAAGGTTGGAAGGCTCCCGCTCGTGATGGACGAAATTGTTGTGTTAATAACGGCTGGATCGGAAGTTGAATCTGTCAATATTGCTAGAGCCTTAGTTGAGCAAGAGTTAGTGGCCTGCGTGAATATTCTTCCTGGGGTTCGATCAA
>JAOUNC010000261.1 GCA_029881175.1 Nitrospirota bacterium
GCCTGATACGGCAAAGGCAATGTTCCGCTTTCCCATAAAATCAACAGAGGTATTTCCCAATATTTCCATCATGGCCGAATCATGCTCCTATACATTATGCTCTCTCTGCTTAAATACTGAGGGTTTCCAATTTTCGACGATTCATAAAATCAAAGACCACTTTGGTCCCCACAAACGCGGTAAACAAATTAATCCCAATACCCAGGCATAAGGTCACCGCAAACCCTTTTATAGGACCCGTTCCAAATAGAAAGAGGGCCAGCCCTGTGATTAAGGTTGTCACATGCGCATCCACAATCGTCAAAAACGCCTTTTCAAATCCCGCATCCACGGCAAGACGAACGGGACTCCCTTGACGCAATTCTTCCCGAATACGCTCGAAAATGAGCACATTCGAATCCACGCCCATCCCAATGGTTAAAATAATCCCGGCAATGCCCGGTAGCGTTAAGGTGGCATTCAATCCTGACAATGCGCCCAAGAGACCGATCAAATTCAATGCCAAGGCCATATTGGCGATCAACCCGGAAAGACGGTAATACACGATCATGAAAATCAAAACCAGGCAACCAGCAATCACAGTGGTGCGCAACCCCTTATCAATGGAATCTTTTCCCAGTGAAGGCCCCACAGTTAAATCCTGCAACGTTTTGAGCGGAGCTGGCAGGGCGCCAGCCCGGAGAACGACAGCCAGATCATTGGCTTCATTTGTTGTAAACGTCCCGCTGATCACGGCACGCCCACCACTAATGCGCTCATTGATCCTTGGAGCGGAATACACCTTCCCGTCCAACACAATCGCCATCCGTTTTCCCACATTGGCCGCAGTCACTAAATCAAATTCCTGCGCGCCTTTGCTATCAAAGGTCACACCCACAATAGGTTCGTTGAAATCCCCAATCGTCACCCGCGCATCTTGCAGAAGGTCTCCAATTAAGGCCGCATCCTTTTTCACCAGATAGGGAATACTATAGTTTGAACCATCCAGCTCTTCTTCAACTGCTTCAAATAAAATTTCCGAACCTTCCGGAATTTTTCCGGAAAATTCTTGGCGGAGCTTTTCTTCCTGGCCTTTTTCTACCTGCGGTGGGAAATCTAACGCCACCTTCGATTCATCCAGCATTTTGAATTCCAGCAAGGCCGTTTTTTGGATGAGGTCTTTGGCCCGCTGCGGATCTTGAACCCCAGGCAATTGAATCGCAATTTGATTGAGTCCCAATCGCTGAATTAGCGGTTCAGCCACACCAAATTGGTCAATGCGATTCCGAATGGTCTCAAGCGCTTGATTAATAGCTGAGGTTTTAATTCGCTCCGCGTCCTCAGGGCGCAGTTCATACTCAAGCCGGGTGCCAGAACTCTTCTCCGAAACAAAGGAGGGAAACGCCTCATCCAGCAACGCCTGCACCTCGGCCACATCCGAATCCTTTTGCACATCAATTGTCAAACGATTCAAGCCCTCGCGATTCACGCCATCCACGGCAAGGGCTTTTTCTGCCAAAAGATCCTCTAGCGCCTTTCGCGAACGATCAACGGCAATCTCTACAGCTCGATCCTCTTCCACTTCCAACACCATATGGATCCCACCCTGCAGGTCCAACCCCAATGACAAGCCACGGTGACTCAGAATATGTTTCACCCCATCGGGTAACGATTGATACAGCCCTGGAAAGGAAGGTAAAGCCAGAATGCAGGACACCACGGTTACCGCAAGAAGGAGAAGAAATCTCCCACGAAGTTTTTTCATTGACCTCCCTCTCCACTTGTTGAACGAATACTGGAAACATGATCGCGTTGTAGCCGTATCTTGGTATTATCGGCCACTTGCAAGGTCACGGTGTCTTTATCCAAATTGGTCACCGTCCCCCAAATCCCTGAGGATGTGATCACCTTATCGCCTTTTGTCAGAGCGTCTAATAATTCTCGTTGTTTTTTTTGCCGGCGTTGTTGAGGCAAAATTAGCAAAAAATAAAAGACGATAAAAATCAAAATAAATGGAATGAGCGACAACAACCCCGCTGATGTAGCGGGCCCTGCCCCTTCTGTTTGAGCCCAGGCTTGCGAGACGAAATCCATACCTACCTCAAATTGATGACAAGTTGTGGAACATAAGGCAATCAATCCACCGAGGCTTGAACAAGCGCCTCACTGGCGTCCGATTCGCGACGGCGATAAAAATCTTTCCGATATTCCTCGAATCGATTCTGCCTGATCGCCTGGCGCAACTCGGACATAAGCCTGCCATAATACCAAAGATTATGCACAGTATTCAGTCGAACACCTAACATTTCTTGGGAAATAAATAAATGCCGCAAATAGGCCCGTGAAAACCGTTGACACACGGGACAGTCACAATCAGCATCAATTGGGTTAGGATCCTTGATATAACGGGCTTGCTTGATGAGGACCCGCCCCGTCGAGGTAAAGAGCCACCCCGTTCGTCCATGCCGGGTGGGTATCACACAATCAAATAAATCCAATCCTCGGGCTACCCCTTCCACAAGATCTTCAGGGAGTCCCACTCCCATAAGATAACGGGGGCGATCAGGCGGAAGCTGGCTAACCACCCTTTCAATCATTTCAAACATGGCAGGCTTTTCTTCACCTAATGAGAGGCCACCCAGGGCATAGCCATCCATATCCAAATCCACCAACTCCTGAGTTGATTCCTTTCTCAACTCTGGAAACACACCGCCCTGAACAATTCCGAATAACCATTGATGGGCCTTCTTGGGGACATCCACGCAACGCTTGGCCCAGCGAGTCGTGCGCTTCACGGCTTCCTGGGCTTGAGGTCGCGTGCACGGAAATGATGGGCAATGATCCAAGACCATCATAATATCAGAACCAAGAGCGACTTGAATGGCGATGCTTTTTTCAGGTGAGAGCAGATGCCATTCTCCATTGATATGAGACTGAAATTTCACTCCCTCTTCAGCAATCTTACAAAGCTTGGCCAGGCTGACCATTTGATAGCCTCCACTATCCGTCAAAATCCCTCCAGACCATTGCATAAAGGCATGCAAGCCGCCATGAGAT
Source organism: Nitrospirota bacterium (assembly GCA_029881175.1). Lineage (GTDB taxonomy): Bacteria > Nitrospirota > Nitrospiria > Nitrospirales > UBA8639 > Nitrospira_E. Next base: position 3,037 of record JAOUNC010000261.1, read on the forward strand.
TCAATCAGCTCATGCCCGGGTCGAAGAAATAAATGGTAGGCGTTGGCCAGAATCATCTGAAATCCGCAATCGCGAACTTCTTCCGGGTGCAAGCCTTTGACCGTCCCTTGTGACCCCACGGGCATAAAAGCTGGAGTTTCAATCTCCCCATGTGAGGTGGACAATAGTCCGACGCGAGCTCCGGATGCAGTAGTCTGATATACCTCAAAACGATTCGGGCCGAGCGAGGAAGTGGATGGCGGTGCAGATAAAGACATGGTGGCTTAGCCTATAATCAATCGTTACATTTTCTCTGGAGCAGAAAGCCCTAGGACGGTCAGTCCATTACGAAGAACAGTCTGCACTTGTTGCAGTAAGGCCAAGCGCGCAGCCGTCAAAGCAGGAGTGAGGGAGGCATGAACAGAGAGGTGTTCAGCACCAAGGGCCTTCTCATTCGTCTCCATTTGGAGCCCCTGAGATCCATCTTCAGATTTCACCGCTTTGTCCATGAGCGGGAGAACCCGATTCTTGTTGTAATAGGAATGAAATTGTGCTGCAAGCTCTTGCAGATAAAACGTTACACGATGGGGCTCTAACGCCAGGGCACTGGCTTCAATGATCAAAGGATATTGCGCCAGCATTTTGATGAGCCCTAATTCTTCCTCCTGAAGCAGCAACGTCTGATCGACATCCTGAATAGACGGGAGCGGCACTTGGCGCTCATGGGCTGTTCGAAACACACTAGCTAATCGGGCATGGGCATATTGCACATAATAGACCGGATTATCCGAAGACTGTCGCTTCGCCAATTCTAAATCAAAGTCTAAATGAGAATCAGCCCGGCGCATTAAAAAGAAAAACTTCGCCGCATCAGATCCAACTTCCTCAACCACCTCACGAAGAGTCACAAATTCTCCGGCCCGTTTGGACATCTCAATCTTCTGCGTCCCTCGCAGTAAGTTTACCATTTGCACTAACACGACCCTTAGCGACTCTTTCTCGTGGCCAAAAGCCTGTACGGTGGCCTCCATTCGAGGAATATAGCCATGATGGTCAGCACCCCAGATATTAATGAGGGTATCAAATTTCCGTGCCAATTTGTCACGATGATAGGCCATATCCGCAGCCAAATAGGTATAACTCCCATCCTGTTTTTTGACCACTCGATCTTTTTCATCACCAAAAACAGAAGAACGAAACCACCAGGCTCCGTCTTTCTCCTTCACCAGGTCTCGCTCCCTCAATTCATCCAACGTCGCCTGAACCAGTCCTTTGTCATGTAGTGACGCCTCACTAAACCACGTCTCAAACTGAACCCCGAAGGTGGCAAGATCATCCTTAATACGATCTAACAAAATTTGACTGGCCACTTGAGCGCAAACTGGTTCGGCCAATTCAGGCGGGTTCTCTAATAATGCCTGTCCATGGGTGAGGGCGACAGTTTCAGCTAAAGCTCGAATATAGTCTCCATGATATCCATCTTCAGGAAAGGCTACTTCCTTTCCCCAATATTCTCGATAGCGTGCATAGACCGACCGACCTAATAACTGAAGCTGTCGACCGGCATCATTAATATAAAATTCTCGCGAAACGTCAAAGCCCGAAGCAGATAAAAGCGACGCAATCGCCTGACCCATCGCGGCGCCTCGTCCATGCCCGACATGTAAAGGGCCAGTTGGATTCGCACTCACAAACTCCAGAATAATGCGTTTGCCTTTACCAATGAAGCTCGTTCCATAGGAAGCGCCCTGCTCTTGAATGGTTTCTA
>JAOUNC010000262.1 GCA_029881175.1 Nitrospirota bacterium
CACATGCACGATGCGCGTGACCATGCACCTTCGCAATCGGATGACGGGGGAAACGCCCTCCTTCACCATATTCGGGAAAACCTTCGCCAATCACCAAGGATTGCTCAGCTATCAAGCTCTGCAACAATTGTGGAACAGTCCGGCCAGGAAACTAGGAGCCTTGGTCATTCCCGAACCGTTAGCCTTTGATTCCGAAACCAACACTCTGTGGCAATCCAGTCTCATTGGAGCCCCTCTTACCCATTTTCCACTCGCGGACCCACGGATGTGCGGATGGATGGAAAAGGCCGGGGCGACTCTGGCCACATTACATGGCACCCCATTAGAGGACCTTCCGCTATGCCAGATCCCAGATATCATGGAGCGACTGAACAACGCCATCGGCATGCTGGCTCCTTTGAGACCCACCTGCCAAGAATCCCTTCATGCGTTGTCGTCCGTCTTAGCTCAACAAGCTAGACAACTCTCATCGCATCCGCCAGCCACACTCCATGGAGATCCGCATCGAAAAAACCTGTTTCTTCAGGACGAGACCGTCGCTCTGATTGACCTGGACAGCATTACCACTGGCCTTCCGCTCTATGATGTCGGCAGTTGTCTGGCCAGTGTGTGGTATCGGGTCGCGCTTGGAGAAATTTCAACGCCACTCGCCAAAGCCCTTGCCAGAAGTTTTCTGAACGGATACCAACGATCTGTGGCCTGGCCTCTCTCCGAATTCGAAGTAGCTTGGCATATCGCGGTTTTTCTTATTACCGAACAAGCCTCCCGCTGCGCGACCGCGTTTAAAGCGGAACGTTTGGATATCATTGATCATCTCATCCAATTGGCCAAAGCCCTGCTCGTCGACGGTTTTCTGCTGAATGGGACGCCACTCCAATCCAGGGATTGTCTATCCATTCAATCAGGTACATTCTAGGAATCATCTCATCATGCCTCACAAATCCAACGGAACTCCCGAATTATTATCGAAGGACCATTCCTCCATTGCCTATATTCTGATGGAATATCCTCGGGTGTCAGAGTCCTTCATTATCAATGAAATCTATCAATTAGAACGAATGGGAGTCTCGTTACAGCTGTTTTCAGTCAAAAAACCCAAAGATGCCAAAGTCCATGAGACTGTGAAAAAAATCGAGGCTCCCATCACTTATCTTCCCTCGGTCACCTCACTGTCGGGGACTCCCTTTGTGCAGTGGCTGCAGACGAATCTGCCCTCGTTTCTGTCAGCCCATCGCTCGCTCGCCCTTCGCCGCCCACTGGCCTACATTCGGGTTCTGGTGGAGGCGCTGACCATGATGTGGCGTTATCGAGAGCCTGGAGCCAGAAAATTCCGCAAGGTCTTTTTTAAAGAATTTCTTCAAGCCGGAGCTCTTGCCCACCACCTTCTGAACGCCAAGCCTTTCATCGGACATGTCCATGCCCACTTTTGTCATGGCACTACGACGATTGCCATGTTTGTGAGTCGCCTGACAGGCCGACCCTTCAGTTTCACCGCCCATGCCAAGGACATTTTTCTCAAATCCTTGAATCCAGGTGACCTCCTCCAACGCAAACGGCAACGGGCCACATTTCTCGTGACATGTACCGACGCCAATCGCCAGTATCTCAATACGATGTGCCCGAAGGGTGCGCCGATCTACACGATTTACCATGGTCTTGCTCCTGACGTATTTTCTCCCACCGGTGCCTCGCCGCCACAGCCCCCATTGATTCTTTCTGTGGGCCGGTTTGTGGAGAAAAAGGGATTCACCTATTTAGTCGAAGCCTGCCGCATCCTTCGGGATCAAGGCCACGCATTTCAATGCCACCTGATCGGTGATCCTGGGGATGCAGTCACTGGAGATGTGACACCCACCATCCGCAGCATGATCGAAGCCTGGAATCTCCAGGATGTCGTGCACCTCAAGCCAAGCGTCACCCAGGAACAGCTCCGCCACATATACCAGCAATGCATGATCTTTACCCTGCCTTGCCAAATTTTGGACAACGGTGATCGAGACGGCATTCCTAATGTGCTGGCCGAAGCGATGGCCACAGGCCTGCCCGTGGTGTCTACGGATATTTCCGGCATTCCGGAAATCGTCACGCACCGCCATAACGGCCTGCTCATTCCTCAAAAAGATGCTCAGGCGTTAGCCGAAGCCTTAGCGGAATTATTAGGCAATCCGGCATTACGAACTTCCCTGCGGCAGGCGGCACGAGAAACGATTTGCCGCATCTTTGATTCACAACAGACGACCACCAGGCTAAAAACCTTGTTTGACCCTCTACCAAATAATGAACCCGACGATGCCACCACTGTCCCTCATGAATCCGTCTGCCACGGGTAAGGCCGATTCGCCTCAAACCAGCAGGATCTTCCTGGCGCCTTATGGCACCTGGACGGCGGATCAACTGCTGCATTATTTCCAGCAGCGAGAATCGGTCAATTACTTTCCGGTTATTGATCAAGAAGAAACGGCAGCGGAAAAAATGGATCGACTTCTTCGTCATGATTTTAGCTTTCATCATGAAGAACATCACCTTTCCGCTCCCCTCAACTGGTTGTCCAATCCCAGTGCCGACCGGGAGTGGCTCTTTATGCTACATAAGTTTTACTACGGAGTGGGACTAGGCAAGCGCTATGAGGAAACTCAAGATGCTCGATACGCCAACGCATGGGTGGAATTGACAGAGTCCTGGATCGATCAGGTTCCTCTTGATTTTCTTCCCAGCCGTGTAGCCGGTCGTCGGATTCAAAACTGGATTTACAGTCACGCATTTCTTGTGCATCCCAACAGTTCTTTTTCACCGGACCCAGACTTTTACCTCAAGTTTCTCCATTCTCTCTTCCATCAAGTCCACCACTTGATCAGAAATCTGGACAAGGCCCGAAACCACCGAACGTTGGAGCTATGCGCCGTCTTTTTGGCCGCCGTGGTGTTCCCCGAATTTCGTGACGCCAGCCATTGGTTACAATTTTCCATCGAGGCCTTGCATCACAACATCCAGGAGGACCTCTTAGCCGATGGCGTTCATTGTGAATTGTCCACCGAATATCATCATTTAGTCTTAAAAAACTATCTTGGGATTTTGCGCCTGGCCAAGGCTAATCAGATCCCTCTCCCCGAACCCATGCTCAGCCAGGTTCAGGAGGCGTTGGAGTTTTCCTTGTATGTCCACAAACCGGATGGTTTCATCCCCGCGTTAAGCGATGCCGATACGGGCAGCTATCGAGATCTCCTACACCAGGGCTACGAGCTGTTCGGCACCCAGGCCTTCCTCTATGGGGCGAGTCAAGGCAGGCAGGGTCTGCCTCCCACCGAACGATCAAAGGGCTTTCCGCAGAGCGGGTATTACATCATGCGGAGCGGATGGGGAGATCAACACGATGCCTACCAGGACGAACGTTATTTGATTGTCGATTGCGGCCCTCTGGGAAAGGGAAACCACGGACACCTGGATGCCCTCAATGTGGAAATTGCCGCGTACGGCCGCTCACTGATAGTGGATCCTGGTCGCTACACCTACGATGAATCCGGCGAGAATAACTGGCGTGCACAATTCCGCGGAACGGCCACACACAACACGGTTCTGATTGACGGCAAAAATCAAACAGCCTACCGTCCCGGAACCTCACGATATGAAATTTGCGGCCCCGAACCGCTGACCGAAATGATGGCGTTCGAGAGCCAACCGGGCTTCGACTATTTCCACGCCGTAACCAGAAGCGCCGAATATCCAGTCATCCACGAACGAAAAATTCTTTTTCTTCGTCCCGACTATTGGATTATTGCTGACATTCTGATCGCAGAAGAACCTCACCGGTATGATCTGCTCTTCCATCTTTCCCCTGAAGCTTGTAACCAGGTCACCACCGTGCTTGAACAGAACATGCTGAAGATTCAATCTCCCAACCTGGTATTGGCTCAGCCTCAGCATCCTGGCCAATTTCTCTCACTCGATGATGGTTTTATTTCACCCACCTATGGCACCAAACATGTGGCCCCGGTCATAAAATTTTCTCAACAGGAAAGCATTGCCTGCTTCCATACCGTCGTCTTTCCCTTCGGGTTTACGGCTCCCAGCCTTTCCATTCACGCGCTTCCAGTGTCTGACCAGGAAACGCCATGTCCTCCGATTTCAGCATTTGGCATGTGTGTGTCATATCAAACGCAAACCGGCCATCATCAGGACTACATTGCCTTTCGGCATTTAGGCGCGGCCGCCGGTTACCGCATGCAAGACTGGGAATTCACACAGCACATCCACATAATCCGGACGAAGGGCGAGGGGACCGTTGTCGCCCAACATTCCATATAAGGGAAACATCTGATGACCTCGATCCTTCAGAACGAGCCGGCAACCGTCTTTGAAAAGTTCCATGACCCCACCTGGGTCAAACTGACTTTGCAACATCGGCTTCCCGACATTGTCGGCTATGAGGGCATCATCCAGCATTGCGATATTTCTTACCTTCACTACAAGCGATACCTCAAAGCTCGATCTCGCCACAAATCGTTTTTGGCTCTTTGTTATGAGTTATCCATCACGGATCATCATGGATATATCCAACATCCCACCATCTTTGCCAAAGTCTATCTCGGCGATCGGAGTCAATTGGAGTATGACAAGCTGATGCAGGATCGCGTCAGCAGAAATGCCAAAGACCAGCAACCACTCCATCAGGCTGACCTCAACATGATTGTCTGGTTGTTTCCCTCAGACCCTTCCCTTCCTCAACTTCCTGGCCTATTGGATCCGAGCCGAGTCATTCATTATTTTCCTCCTGGATACTGCCCT
>JAOUNC010000263.1 GCA_029881175.1 Nitrospirota bacterium
AAAGGGACATAGCTTGGGGCCGATCGACTATTAATCGTGTGGGTATCGTACTTGCCATCGCCATTCGTATCCCACTCGTCCCATATCGTGACGAGTTCCCGATCGACCTTTGGCCAGGCCGGATCTTCAACCACAAAAAGCCCATACATTCCGTGATCAATATGGTTGGCCGTATCGAAATGACAATGATAGAAATAAAATCCTGGATCCGCCGCCACCCACTCATAGGTGTACGATTCCCCGGGCATCTGGACCTGCTCCCGTCCCATGGCGCGCTGACCATTTCCGTCCATGTTAAACGGATGCACCCCATGAAAATGCATGGTATGAGGAAGAGAGTGAGTATTGGTGAAATGTACCTTGACCAAATCGCCTTTATTGACCCGAATAACCGGACCAGGAACAGATGATTTTTCTCCTTTCAATGCATAGGCCCAGACGGTGACCTCTTTCTTAGGATCCTCTAATAACGTGATAGCCGTTTCTTGCACCGTAATCTCAAACTCTTTGACGGGTCTGTCCTGCGCATGAAGGTGTTGAATAGGGATTCCAAAAAACATAATTAAAATGGTCATCGATAGGAGATAAAAATTCAAGGTTTCAACAAAATGTCTTTTCATGGTGTTCTCCCAAGGGACTTCGTCTCTCCCTTACACAGCCACATTGCAAGGGATAGGGTCTCGCCGATTTTCTGGCTTGGTGAGTAACATCTGAACATCACTAATGACTCGTTCCGTAAATCCCCCCTCACAATAACAAAAATAGAATTCCCACATCCGAAAGAATTCATCGGAGTAACCTAGCTTCTGAATTTGTGCTCTGTTTTTGTAAAGGTTGTCACGCCAGGCTCGCAATGTCCTGACATAATGTGGGCCAATGTCCTCTAAATGAAACATGCGCAGATCTGTTGACCGGGTAATAGAATCGCTCATAGCCGTCACTGAGGGTATGCAACTCCCAGGAAAAATATACCGCTTAATAAAGTCCACCGAAGCTCTAGCGGCATCGTACCGTTGGTCGGTAATCGTGATGGCTTGGAGGAGCATCATACCGTCTGACTTCAACAGCTCACTGCATTTGCCAAAATACGAATCGAAATAGTGATGACCAACCGCCTCAATCATTTCCAAGGAAACCAGTTTATCGTATTGGCCCGTGAGGTCGCGGTAATCAGTAAATAACAGGGTAATCCGTTCATTCAAGCCAGCAGCAGCCACGCGCTGAGAGGCCAAATCGTATTGTTGTTTCGAAATCGTGGTGGTCGTCACCTGGCACCCATAATGCCTTGCCGCATAGATCGCTAACGCGCCCCATCCTGTGCCGATCTCGAGGAGATGGTCCGTCGGCCTGAGTTCCAGCTTTTCGCAGATATGTTTAAGACGTGCTAACTGCGCTTCATGTAAAGTCATAGTCGGGTCAGTGAAAATGGCATTGGAGTACATCAAGGTTTCATCCAGAAATAGCGCAAAAAAATCATTTCCGACATCATAGTGGGCTGAAATATTACGTCGGCTCCCTTTCGTAGTGTTTCGACTTAATCGATGGAGGATTTTTTGGATGGGGATAGTCAGCCAGGCGAAGCCCCCATCAATTCCATCCAGGAGCTGTCGATTACAGAGGAAGATTCTCATCAGAGCCGTCAGATCACTGACTTCCCAATAACCTCCCATAAAGGCCTCCCCCGCCCCAATTGACCCCCCAAAGACAACCTCTGCATAAAATTGTGGATGGTTCACCACGACTATGACGCTCAGTGGGCATCGAGAGGTTGCCCGGCCAAACTGATATTGCGTCTGACCATCTCGTAGAATAATTTCCCCCTGAGTGATTTGCTCAAGACGATCGATGAGAGCTCGCTTGGCAAAACCATCGAGAAATCTCGGCTTGGGAGTGATCCCTGCAGCAATCGTAGAGGGATGAGAGAGAGATTGAGTCGTCATAATACCTTCGCCGATGGGGCGCCTCCATGAGTAGTGTGCGTGAGTTTTGAGGGATGAGAATAAAACGGCATGCGTTTGAGAAAAAGTTTCAGCGCCTGCCAATAGATCGCGCCCATGACCTTCAGCGGCATCATGGGGAAGCGGATTAACGCACGAGCGCAGGTGAGTCCGTTGATTGGCTGACGCTCTAATGTCAGCCTGGCATCAAACATGGTTCGATCATGGTTCATATTTTTCATGTGAACCTTAAGGCATTGATCATGGCTTCCAAATGCCCAATCGTACTGGAGGTCCATAGGCATAAAAGGGGAAACATGAAAAACCTTGCTAAAACGGAAACGTAAATCTTCGGAGTGAGAAAAGCTTTGTTTCCGTGGGAGGACATAGGCATGCCGTTCGTTCCAGGGAGTATTGGTGATCTCCGCAACGATGGTTTCAACAAAGCTATCCGTGGAATCAAAGCAGTAATAAAAACTCACCGGGTTGAACGAGAACCCAAAATGACGCAAATGCGAGAGAACCCGGATTGGGCCGCTTGGAAAGTGGCCGGTCTCCCGTTCAATGCGCTGACGGACAGCAGTCTTGAGAGAGACGGTGGAATCGCCCAGGTAATCCTTCCTTCGAAACCTGACAGGCGCAGGATTGGTTGTGGACCAAAACCATCGCCCCGCAAAAACCTGATCCAACTCATCAAGGTCGAGGTAGGCATAGACAACCGGATAGGTAAAGGTATGCGCTTTCGGTTCAAACCGCCGATGTCGCACCCGCCCCTCATAGAGACAACTGTGCATGATCTGGTTCTCTCCTAAAATGCTCTATGGCGTTGAGGGCACTCACGACGCCATCTTCATGAAAACCATAACGCCAGTACGCACCACAAAAATACGTGCGGTTTCTCCCATTGATCTCTGCCTGCCGCTGCTGGGCTAACACACTTTCGGTGTTAAAAACCGGATGGTCATACCTCATGCGTTTGATGATTTTTTTGGGGGAAATCCCCCGGCTGTTATTGAGGGTGACGCAAAATTGGACGGGGGCCTGAATATTTTGCAGGATATTCAGATTGTAGGTCAGCGCAACACGGTTTTGTGGTTTAACGGGAATATGATAGTTCCAAGCCGCCCAGGCTCGCGGACGCGTTGGAAGCATCTCTTCGTCCGTATGCAAGACCGCTTCATTTTCCTGGTATGCCATGGGCCGCAACACTTCCTTTTCCAGCGGCGTCGCATCAGATAGTAGTTGAAGAGCCTGATCGCTATGCGCAGCAATGAAGACGGAATCAAATTTTTCGGGTGGCTGGTTTTTGACTTTTATGGAGACAAAAGTCCTGTTACGCCTGATGCTCTCGACCGGAGAGTCGGTCCGTATGTGATGGTGAAAGCCCGAAGTCAGTTTCCTCACATATTCTTTCGACCCTCCCTGAATGACATACCACGTTGGACGGTCGTCGACGCTTAACATGCCGTGGTTGTGAAAAAAGCGAATAAAAAACTGTGCGGGCATAGCCTCCATGTGAGAAGGATCGGCTGACCAGATGGCAGCACCCATGGGAATCAAATACCGCTCAATAAAATCGTGCCCATAACGACCCTGGGTGAGATACTCGCCCACAGTCGTTTTCATATCCGGCCTGGAAAGAAACTGTGGCGCCTCTCGATTGAAACGCAGAATATCCCTGATCATTCGATAAAAGGATGGGCGCAACAAATTTCGCCGTTGAGCAAACAACGCGTTCAGGGTGCTCCCATTGTATTCCAGGCCAGAGCGCTCGCACTTCACGCTGAAGCTCATCAAGGAGGGTTGTACCGGAACATCAAGTTCTTTCAACAGCTTGGTGAAGAATGGGTACGTCTTGTAATTAAAAACAATGAAACCACTATCAATAGTATATTGTTCACCATCCCACTCGATTTCATGCGTATGCGTATGTCCACCGACGTAATCATTGGCTTCAAAGACCGTGACACGGTGGTCCCGATTCAAGTGATAGGCCGCCACATTTCCCGCAATGCCGGTTCCAACAATAGCAATATTCATCAGACGGCCTTCTCCCTAGTGGTTTCATTCAACGAAGACCTCGAATTGAGGCTGAGCACTCGGGCTGGTACTGGCCGCACATCCCATATCAATCCCAGCATCTGAAGCACCCATAGGATATAATAGGTCAGATCCAGCTCCCACCAGCGAAAACCTTGACGGACAGATGAAGGATAGAAATGATGATTATTGTGCCAACCTTCCCCAAAGGTGATCAGCGCGAGGATAAAATGGTTGCGGCTGGTATCTGGTGTGTCATAGCGACGACGACCGATGACATGCGCCAACGAGGTAATGGTGAACGTCATGTGATACAAGATCACGGTTGAAATCACGAAACCCCAGACCAGTATCTGCCACCCACTAGTGCCGAGGTCCGGGTTAACCTTCGCCAACAACTCTCCAAAAATGAACAGGCTGATGGCAAAGAGCGTCGGCACGACCACGTCATAGCGATCGATGAAACGGAGTTCGGGGTAACGGGAAAAGTCACGAATTTTGTCAAGCCGCGTTCGGAAATTTCGACGGGAGAGGAACCAACCCATGTGACTCCACAGTAAGCCATGTTGAAAAGGTGAATGCACATCTTCCGGGGTGTCAGTATGAGCATGGTGAATACGATGGTTAGCTGCCCACCACAACGGCCCACGCTGCACGGAACTGGCGCCAATCACGGCAAAAATAAATTGGAGGGCCCGTGAGGTGCGGAAGGTTTTATGGGAAAAATACCGGTGATAAAATCCAGTAATGGCGAACATGCGCAAGGCATACAAAAAGA
>JAOUNC010000264.1 GCA_029881175.1 Nitrospirota bacterium
CCTCCACGAGAGCCGCATTCTGTTGCGTGCCTTGATCCATTTGCATCACAGCTTTATTGACTTGATCAATGCCGCTGGCCTGCTCCTGAGAGGCTGCGCTGATTTCGGCAATGATGTTCGTCACCCGCTTCACCGAGTTGACGATCTCAGAGAGGGTTTGACCCGATTGATTCACCAAGTCACTGCCATCACCCACTTTCTGCACCGACTCGTTAATAAGGGCTTTGATTTCTTTGGCCGCTGTGGCCGAACGTTGGGCCAGGTTCCGCACTTCCGAGGCCACCACCGCAAACCCTCGGCCTTGCTCACCGGCCCGCGCGGCTTCCACCGCAGCATTCAAGGCCAACAGATTCGTTTGAAATGCGATCTCATCAATCACGTTGATAATATCCGCAATCTTTTTACTGCTCTTGTTGATTTCATCCATGGCACTGACGGCTTTATCCGTGACGGCGCCACCTTTTTCGGCCACTTCCCGTGCCGTGACGGCCAATTGATTGGCTTGCTTCGCGTTATCGGCGTTTTGCTTGATAGTGGAGGTCATTTCTTCCATCGAGGCACTGGTCTCTTCTAACGCCCCGGCTTGCGCCGACGTGCGTTGCGACAGATCCTCATTGCCTTGCGTGATTTCACTGGAGGCGGTCGAGACATGATCGGCCGCTTGCCGCACTTCTCCCACCACATTGGCAATATTATCCAACATCAAATTCATTGCAGACCCCAACGCCCCCAGTTCATCTTTGGACGACACGGTCACACGGGCGGTCAAATCGCCTTCTGCGGCCCGCTGGGCCACGTCACTGACTTGAATAATGCTGGCGGCGACTTTACGACCCACCACCAGGCCTACCACCAGAATCAACCCTAAGCAGATCACCGCCGTCAGCATTAAATTGCGATTGAAAGCAATCGCTGCCGCCGTTGCCTCGGTTTTGGGAATGCGAACCATCACCGACCAATTCATTCCCGGATAACCCAACGCCCCTTTCAGATGGGTATAGCCCCCCATTTGCCAGATGTCCTTCCCGGCGTGGAGCGCCATCTCATACCCGGTTTTGCCGGCCACCGCGGCCTTGGCCGTTTCCACGCCCTTTTCTGCCAGGTTGAGATTAAACAGCACCTTCTCAAAGTCATGGGTCATGTCAACTTTGCCTTGATTGGACGGATCATAATCCACAATGACCTGCCCCTTATCCCCCAATAAGGTGATCTCCGACCCGGGCCACCCAGCCCCTTTGAGCTCCTGATAGGCGGTTTGCACGATTTCTTCTACCAGGGAAAACTTGACCCGATTGCTCCAAAAGCCGATTAAGTCGCCGTCAACATACACCGGCGCGGAGAAGCCCAACGTCAATCCGTCATCCCCGGGATAGACGGCCTTCACATCTTCATCCACATGCACATCTTCAATGAAAGTTCCCGTCGCGGTATCATTGCCCGGCGCTGTAAAGGGCTGCGTCGTCGTAAATTCTTTGGCTTGCACGGCCTTGAACCAGGGCGCCTCTGCGTATTTCTTGCCATACAGGGCGGTGGTATCGATCGGATTGCCCTTGGCATCCTTTGAATTGACCGCCATCACATCGCCCACCGGGTCCACCAAGATCGTCAAGTAATAAATGCCGGAAGTCGCCACGTATTGGTTCATCGCATTGGCAATCTCATTATTCTCCTTGGAGTACCAATGGTACCGTTCGCCAACAATTTTGTTGAGTCCGAAGGATTGCGGATCGCCATAGCGTTCGAACAAATTCCGGTCGATTTTATCCGCAATGGTTTCGGCCATCGCCTGGACCCGTAGTCCAGCCGCCGTCTCCATCTCCCCGGTAGCAGAATTGCCTAAATACCCCACCGCCGTCATAGGCAGAATGCCGAAGATGGTAAACAACACCACCAATTTTGTGGCAATTCCCCAGCTAAGAAATTTGCTTAAGAGATTGTTCATGACAAGTTCACCCTTGTTTGAAAGTTTACTGCTCGCATCATGTGACCTAATGGCCTCCAGTCACCAATCCTCCCCCATACCTTCTTTTTTTCTCATGCAACACGTTTACTCCCACAATCTAATTTCATGTACACTGATTACGCCGATGCGACTGTTTCCACGTCCACAGGAATATTAGCAACAGCTTTAACTTCGTCATCGGTTAACACCCGATCGATATCTAGAAGCGTCACCAGATGGTCGCTGGAATTCCCAATTCCTGCGACAAACGAGATATCAACCGTATTGCCCAATTGAGGAGGCGGTTGAATATCTTTGGCATTCAGGTCCAAGACATCGGATACCGCATCCACGAGAAACCCCATCACCCGATTACGAACATTGACCACCACCACCACCGTGAAGGACGTAGGTTCAGTCACCCCCATACCAAATTTCATCCGTAAGTCCACGATCGGCACAATCGTTCCACGCAGATTCAGGACTCCTTTTAAATAGTCTGGAGTATTGGGTATTTTGGTGACATTGGTATACCCTTTGATTTCTTGGACTTTTAGAATATCCACCCCATAATATTCTTCCGCCAAATTAAAGGTCAGGAACTGTTGGTCATCGGTGGAAAAGCTCGTCCGAATGTCTTGTTGTTCAGCCGGTTCAATCGTTGCCGTGGACATGGGTGCGCTCCTTGGTTATGTCTGTCATCAATCACTTCCCTAGTAAAAAGTTAAAAGGGAAAAGTGAGAAGTGAAGGCAAAATGGATTTTACTTTTGATTGCTTCCTTTTTACGTTTCACGTTTTACTTTTCACGTCTTCGTTAGGCGGCCGCCGTATGGCCGACTCTGGCGAGTTTGGCCAACCCTGGCACATCCAAGATCAGGGCCACTTGTCCATCTCCCAAAATTGTGGCGCCAGATATGGCTTGGACCTTTCGATAGTTTTGCTCCAATGTTTTAATCACCACCTGCTGTTGACCCGTCAATTCGTCAACGAGAACCGCAACCCGTTTATTTTCAGCTTCAACAATCACTAATAACGCCTGTACCGGGTCGGTATACTCCGGCGTAATATTGAAGACTTCATAGAGTCGGACCAGGGGCACCCATTCTCCCCGCAAATTCACGACTTCACCTTTCCCCACAATTCGCTGCAAATCGCTGGGCTTGGGACGTATGGACTCGGTGACGGTGATGAGTGGAATAATATAATTATCTTCTCCCACCCGAACGGTCATCCCATCGATGATGGCCAACGTCAACGGCAATTTGAGCGTGAGTTTGGAACCTTTCCCTGGGGTACTATCGATGGAAACCGCCCCACCCAGGCCTTCAATGTTTCGTTTCACCACATCCATGCCCACTCCACGACCAGAAATGTCCGTAATGGTATCAGCCGTTGAAAACCCTGCACGGAAAATGAGTTGATAAATATCTTGGTCACTCATCGAGGCTCCATCAGCAATCAACCCACGCTCAATGGCTTTTTTGACAATTTTTTCACGATTAAGTCCTCGGCCATCGTCCTCCACGGCAATACAAATATTTCCGCCATCATGATAGGCATGGAGACGCACCGTTCCTCGTTCAGATTTCCCAGCCGCCACACGCTCTTCTGGCCCTTCTAACCCATGATCTGCGGAATTGCGCACCAAATGGGTCAGGGGATCACCAATGGCTTCGATCAAGGTTTTATCCAATTCCGTTTCTTCACCGGACATGACGAGTTGAATCTGCTTCCCGCTCTTCCCAGCCAGGTCACGCACTAAGCGGGGGAATCGATGGAAGGCCGATCCAATTGGCATCATTCGGATGGACATGACTCGCTCTTGTAACTCCCGGGTATTGCGTTCTAATTGGACAATTCGTTCTTGCAACACCGGCAATTGGCTCATCGTAAATTTTTCACCCAGATCGGTAATCATGGATTGTGTAATCACCAACTCACCGACCAAGTTAATAAGTTTATCGATCTTGTCGGTATCCACCCGGATGGAAGCCGTTTCGCCTTTTTTGAGCTGCTGTTGTTTTTGAAGTGCCTTATCAACTTGCTCAGGCGTGGCTTTATTCTCCTCTATGAGAATTTCTCCCAACGGCTTTTGCTTAGCCAAGCTATCGGATATTTCTCCTGGGGTGACAACACCTTCTTCAACCAAAATTTCTCCAACCCGTCTATACGGTTCAGCCTGCTTCGGCGCACAATCGGTAATGGTCAATTCACTCCCATCCCTTACAAAATCAAAAACAGCCTCAACCTTTTCAATTGGAACATCCGTTTCCAATTCCACGGCCCAACTCAAATAACATCGTTCCGGATCCATCGTCTCTAGGGAAGGTATCTTGTCTGCCTGCACTTGAAGAACTTTGACCATTCCTAATTCATGCAGCTCTTTAAAGATTTGTGCGGGGTCCAACCCACGTTGAAATAATTCCGGCAACGGGATCCAATCAATTTTCATCAAACGCCAGATATTAGCTGACGGTTCGGCCGATGGGATCACTCCAGATTGTGAGGCCGGGGCGACACGGCCATCGCCACCGTCCTGGCACACCTGAAGCTCTTGCTCCAGACCTTGAATGATCTCCCCATCAGCCGCTCCTCCACCTTGTGCGGCATCCAGCAAGCTTTTGAGTCCATCCAGCGCGCGCAGTAGCACATCTACCGAATGGGGCGTCACAGGTATTTTTTCATTCCGCATCAGATCCAGGACGTTTTCCATTTTATGGGTGAGACCCGCAATGGCCGTGAAGTTAAACATTCCCGCATTCCCTTTAATGGAATGGGCCGCACGAAAGATGC
>JAOUNC010000265.1 GCA_029881175.1 Nitrospirota bacterium
CTACAAAGTGATAGCCACGAAATCTACTGTTCCCGTCGGGACTGCGGATCGCATTCGTGAACTGATTCGACAACACCAACCCTGTCCCTCTCGATTCGATGTGGTTTCCAATCCCGAATTTCTTCGAGAGGGATCAGCCATTGAAGACTGTCTGCATCCCAATCGGGTAGTCATCGGCACCGATAGCCCACAAGCCATTGCCATTATGAAGGATTTGTATCGTCCGCTCTATCTCATTGAAACCCCGATTGTGATCACCACGACTCAAACCGCCGAATTGATTAAATATGCCTCCAATGCCTTTTTAGCGACCAAAATATCCTTCATCAATGAAATCTCCACCCTCTGTGAACGGGTTCAGGCAGACGTCCAAGTCGTGGCCAAGGGGATGGGACTCGACAACCGAATCGGAAGCAAGTTTCTCCATGCAGGGCCTGTATTCGGCGGGTCATGCTTCGGAAAAGATACGGCGGCACTGATTCATCTCGGTGAAAGCGTTGACTCTCCCATGCACATCACTCGCGCCACTAAGCACGTTAATAATATCCAAAGACAGAACATGGTGGCAAAAATACACAGGGCTCTTGGCGACCTTTCCGGCAAAACTATTGGATTTCTTGGCTTGTCCTTTAAACCCAATACGAATGACATCCGAGATTCTCCGGCCCTTGCCATCGCTTCTGAACTCCTGGACCACGGAGCCACAGTCCGAGCCTATGCCCCTGAAGCCCTTGAGGAAGCCTGTCTGGCTCTTCCTGCATTACATCGCTGCCAGGATTCCTACGAAGCAGCGGAACAGGCCGATGCTCTCGTGTTGGCGACTGAATGGAATCAATTCCGCCATTTAGATTTGCATCGAATCAAATCCCTGTTACGGCAGCCCATGATTGTGGATCTTCGAAATATTTACGATCCTCTCGTGTTGAAAGACTTGGGCTTTGACTACATCTCCGTTGGTCGCACGCCGGTTGGGCAAATGGCCGCCGAAGAATCTGTAGAAAACATTGAAGAGAAATTGGTAGGGGTTTCTTTCTAATGCCTGATCCATTTCCTACAGGGGACATGCCCTTTCCTGCTTTCTCATCAAATTCTCATGTACTTCTCATCAACCTTTCATCTCATCCTCACAAGTTCTTCATCTGGCCTTGGTACAGTGAGATCATTATCAACCTGTTTATGGAACAGAGGCCATGAATATTCTGCTGTTTGACGATGACTTGAGGATTTTACGATTTTTAAAAAGAGGTCTCGAAGCGGAATCCCATACGGTGGCCACGGCCACTTCTCACAGCCAGGGATGGGAATTATTGCAAATCGGCGAATTTGACCTGGTCATCCTGGATGTGTTCCTCGGAGAAGAAAATGGATTGGACTTTTGCCGACAACTTCGTCAGCAACAACACACCGTCCCTGTCTTGATGATGACCGCCAAAGATTCCCCAGAGATGTCCTTCGAAAGCCAAAAAGCCGGGGCGAACGGATATCTGCCTAAACCCTTTGCCTTTGATGACCTGATATCCAACATTGACAGATTGACCCGTAATCAGCCTCCTTCATCCCCCTCTTTCTTTTCAGGAGTTCCGGGTATGGCAATGACCGTCAATAATTTCTGTACCGGTTTGCTATTCCTGAATTGGCTCGTCTAACCAGCATAGAAAGCAGGAAATACCGATGAAACTCCATTCACTCAAAAAGATCAAAGAATTAGTCAATTCGAACACCAAGCGGGTGGTCTTTTATTCTCATGATACCTTTGGATTGGGAAACATTCGGCGAACCCTCTCCATTTGCCAGTTCCTCATAGAGTCGATTCCTGACCTTTCCATTCTGATTATTTCTGGATCTCCAATGGTGCACAGTTTTCGCATCCCGGACGGCGTTGATTATATTAAATTGCCCTGTCTCTCCAGAACGGAATCCAATGGCTATGGCCCAAAATATCTAAAGGAAACTACCAGGGATATCGTCAAGCTTCGAACAGAATTGATTATCTGCGCCTTAGCGAATTTTCAACCCGACCTGGTTATTGTGGATAAAAAACCCTATGGCGTCGAAAATGAATTGGAACCAGGTTTAACCTATTTAAAAACTTATCATCCTGAAACCATCATCACGCTTTTGTTACGTGACATTCTTGATAGCCCACAGGCGACACGAGCTATCTGGAAAAAACATGAATACTTTAAAGCTCTAGAAGCCCATTATGACCGTATTTTTGTCTTGGGTTCTCCAGAAGTGTTCAAGGCCTGTTCCGAATATCAATTCCCGCCGTCTCTCAAAATCAAAACCCAATATTGTGGATATATCCGTCGAGAGTCGGGACAACAGACCCGAGAGCACATGCGGAAGAAATTAGGCCTGACTCCAGAGGACCAAATGGTGCTCGTCACCGCAGGAGGAGGCGAAGACGGTGTAAGGCTTTTCCAACAATATCTGGAAAGTATGCCGAAATTATCTCAACGCAGTCGGATGTACAGCACCCTCATTTTTGGTCCGGAAATGCCTGAAGCCACCCGTCAGGAATTAGAGATTGAAGCCTCTCAATGGCCTTCCATTACAACACTAACTTTCTCCGATGATGTGATGAGTTATTTAGATGCTGCAGATGTGGCCGTTTCAATGGGCGGGTATGGGACCATTTGTGAATTACTGTCCCTACAGAAACTCGCGATAGTTATTCCAAGGACGCGACCGGTTGAAGAACAATGGATACGTGCCCAGCGTATGGCTGAATTAGGATTGTTCCAAACGATTCATCCCGACCAATTCACCCCAGATTCTCTGTGTGAAAAGTTAGAAAATCTGTTAGACCAAACTGTCGATCAAAAAATTCTCACTCCTAAACCGGTTGTGAATTTAGATGCGTTACCCACGTTAACCATGTCCGTCCTGAATTTATTAATGAATGGAAGCTGGGGCCACGTGAACTCCGACGCCAAGGTGAATCAACAGCCAGAACGCTTCTCTCAAGCCTTGCTACAACTCGCATAATCGCATGAGGGCATCGAATTCTTATGACGTTTTTTACATCCAACTCGCTGCCAACTATTGGGTATATCGTCAAGATTTTTCCAAAACTTTCGGAGACGTTTATTCTTCAAGAGATTCTGGAGCTAGAACGCCTCGGCCTTAATCTGGTCATCCTGTCTTTACGCCCCCCTACTGACGCAGATACGCATTCACATTTTCATCAACTCAAGGCTTCAGTGGTCTATGCGCCAGTTTTGGCGGATGATAAGGGAGACGACAACATTGCCCAACAGTCTTTGTGGACATCATGGGTCACTGAGAAAATCCGTGAATATGACATCACACATCTTCATGCCCATTATGTCACCGAACCCACCAATATTGCGATGCAAGTACAGGCCCGCATCGGAATCCCCTATAGCTTCACCACCCATGCCAAAGATCTCTTCCTTTCATCCAAGGAAGATGTATCCCGGAAAGTGGATCGCGCACAATTTGTTCTGACATGTACCGAGTACAACAAAGAATACCTAGAACAGATGGTTCAGTCCGATACACCTACCTACCGGGTCTATCATGGCGTGAACCTGGATGTGTTCAAACCCAGCACTCCAGAAATTTCTCATGAAGATAAAACTCGGCCATTGATTTTGAGTATTGGACGGTTCCGCCCTAAAAAAGGTTTCACAATCTTAATTCAAGCCTGTGCATCATTGAAAAAAGCTGGCCATCACTTCCAATGTGTGCTGGTGGGGTATGGGCCACTTGAACAAGACCTGAAACAGATGATCCACCAATTGGGCGTGAGTAATTGTGTCCGCCTCACTGGCAAAGTGCCTCAGGATGGCATCCTCGATTGGTTCCGGCAGGCCTCGGTCTTTGTCTTGCCCTGTCAAATTGCCGAGGATGGTGACCGCGATGGCGTTCCCAATGTCCTTGTCGAAGCCATGGCCATGGGCCTCCCAGTGGTTTCAACCGCCATCGCCAGTATTCCCGAACTCATTCATGATGACCACAACGGAATCTTGACCCCTCAACATGATCCTGAGTCTTTAGCCGAAGCATTAGGTTTGCTGCTTCAGGACTCTGACCGTCGCAGAACTTTAGGCATCGCGGCCAGGAAAACTGTGGAAGAGAATTTCTGTGTGTCCAGGAACATTCGCGTGATTTACGATATTTTCAAATCCATCGCATCCCCAGTTCAACATACGTCCATAGAACCTCTACTCCAACAGGTTCCATTACGATGAGTCATTCTACTATTGCCTCTGTACTCAAAGGGTTTCCTCGGAACGTTAATGTGTTTATAGAAGCTGTCTGGCTTTGTGTATTCCTCCCCCGAAACTGGGGCATCAAACCAATACCTGTCATGTACAAAATGCTTGCCAGTTCATTTCTAGTAATTCCTTCCTGTTTTACCATTCACAACCACTTATCCATATCGTCCTAGAAACAGGATTCAGGATGCTAGGCCATCAAATCAAACATACTCACAACTATTTGTCTCAGCAAATTCAGCATCTTTTCCAAGAGCCTTATTGCCACTGGCCAGCGGAAGACATTCTGCACCATTTCAGCCAACGCAATTCGATCGCATATTTTCCCGTGATCGATCCAGTAGAAACCCGAAGAGAAAAAATCGAGAATATTGTACGTGATGAATTTGAATTTAACGGTGAAACACAATGCAACCTTTCTCCAATCCGTTGGACCCACAACCCAAGCCAAGATCAGGAATGGCTCATTT
>JAOUNC010000266.1 GCA_029881175.1 Nitrospirota bacterium
CGCAATCAGGTTTCTGACGGCTGAACGTGAACCGAAGCCAAATGACAGCGCGGCACCAGCGATGAGACCGGCAATGATGAGCACGATAATTTGGTTTAAGAGGGAGGTATCAATCCCAAGTTCATTGATGGCGGTGACGATGACCAGGAGAGTGGCGGCGATATACACCGTTTGGGCGATAACCGTCCCTTGACGGATTCCGGAAGACTCGCAAGCCAGGGAGATGATGTCGCGCACGAAGTTGGTGGTCAAGAGGCCAAGGATCAATATAAGAACGGCCATCCCCATTTTGGGAAGATAATGCACCAGAGCGGTCAAGGTTTCAGACAACAGGGCAAGACTCAAGGCTTCGGTTGCAGAAATCAAGAAGAGAAGAAAGACCAGCCAAAATCCCAGTAGACCGATTATTTGGGAAATGGTTTTTTTGCTTCCGGTTTTTTGAAGCAGAGAGAGGAGGCCGGTTCCGCTGAGTAACCGATCCATGCCAATCATATTTAAGATTCGGCTTGTTCCGGTTTCCACGATTTTCCCCAGAAGAATACCCAGCCCCAACAATAGCAACGCCCCGAGGCTTTTCGGAAGAAAGGTCATAAATAATTTTACGCTCGCTTCAAAAGATTGCTCCAGCGTAGTCGTCCAATTGGTCATATCCATATGAATTCCTTCCTGAAAATTAGGTGGAACACCACAACACCTTAAGTCGTGTTTCAAAACTGGTTAGGAATAGCGAATGATCAACAATAATGAGGCTTATCCTATTTGCGCATATTGACGAATTTCGTGCGAACAGTTAACGATTCACTTCATGGCCTGTGCTATCCGAGTTCCCATCACGGCGTTTGCTCGACCGGTTGTCCCTCTGAAGGGGCTCCTTTCGGTTCCTTCCTTTCAAGCACTAATTGAGAGCAGGGGAGGAGGTGTCTGATTTCTCCAATGGTGCTTCGGTTGAAGGCGGCGTAGGCAACAGCGATTCCGGGGGAATGATGCCTTCCACTGACGAGGGTGGGGGAGGGACGGTTGTTGAGGCAGAGCTCGGGCCATTGACCTGAGGCACTTGCTTATTGACTTTGAGGACCGGTGGATCATTCACAAAGGGTTCGTATTGTCTCACGTCCAACGTGATTGAGTCCTGTTCCTCTACCAACAGAGCAATCTCAGCCACTTGCTTCCGAAAGGTTGCCAGGATTGTTCCATCTTGAGTGGTGACCGTCATCAATAACCGATCCTGATCCTGTTGTTTGTGGGTGACGATCCCTTCTAGCGGATGGAGTGGTTTTTTCATGAAGCCTGGTAGGTACGGTTCCATGTACTTAGTGGCCAGAAACGGCCCACTCAATCCTACGCCCAATCCGAAACAAAATGCTGTTATAGGGATGACCCATGATTTCATGGTTTGTCCTCTCTCGTTGATGGTTTAAGTGTGGGGCTGTTGAAAAAAGCCGCCAGCGGCGTTCTCACCAGTTTTCCGTGCTCACGTACTGGAAGTACGCTCCGCACGCAAAACTGGCTGCGGCCTTCCCTTCGACAAAGCTCAGGACAGGACTGGACGAACTTTTTTGAACCGCCCCGAGGCCTCTGATATCCAACGTGTCTGTGGGCGTATTTGCCATTTAATTTTTTTTATTCAACACTTCCAGTGTTGAAGATTCTTCCTCTGGCGCTGAAGGCTTTTGTTGTCCACGAATAAATGTTTCCAGGCGACTGATGGCATCGGCAGTCATATCCCTGGCTCCATTCGTTGCATATTCGCTTTTAGCACTCAGATCTTCCATTTGCTGTCGCAGATCATTAATACCCCCGGTTCGTTGGAATGCCAGGATAGCAATAACTAATGCCACTATAGCAATGAATAATGTGAAGACGTCCATTGTTTCCTAGTTTCCAGGGTTGATGCATAGGATGAGTGTTGTTGCTTGGATAGGCTTCCCTTTCCGTCTTTGTTGTCTGTTCCCGCCTCTGTCAAGCATCCTAAGATGTTTGGAAAAGCAGCCTTGTTCGCGGCGTTTCTTTATAAGCTGATGGTCAAGATTTTATGGCTAATTTTTTTTGCCTTCTTCACGACTGGTGTTTTCCGTCGTGTATTGGTCCCGGCTGGTTTTCTCCCATCAATCCAATGAAGAATGGCCACAAGTATTGCCAGCACCAATAGTCCGGTAAATGTCACGATCATAATTTCCATAGGTATGCTTGCTTTCATTCAATCAGGTCTAGATGTAAGCGGAATTGTGCTTTCGCCCTTGGTTGTGAGTGCTTCAGGACTGGCCTTTTGTTTGTGACGAATGGCTTCATGAACCCGGGTTGAGAACGTTGTGGCCGCCTCCCATATATTGAGATTGACTTGAGTTATGTGCGCCGAGACTTCTCTGAAGCGTCGTTGGAGGTCACTAACATACCATGTTCGTTCCAAAGCGAGGACTCCAATGACCAGGGCGCTTAATGCGATAATCTTCGTCACTAATTCCATGAACACGTGTCCTTTGAAAAGAAATTCAGCGTTTACGGTCGCTTGCTTTTCATGGATTCCATGAATGCCCGAAGTTCTGCTACGGCGATTTCACAACATCCAGGTCATGGCTTCCTGGACATCATCCAGCGAATCATCGTGGATGTTCATCTTTGGGTGAACACGCCTGCCAGGACGGCGACACCCACAAGAATAAGCACCAATCCGACAATCCAACCAAGTAGAGCTGGATTGATGATGACCAGCCAGCCGACGATGATCAGTAAGGCTGCCAAAACGATGGAGACCACATGGCCTAGGCGTTGGGTCATGGCTGCCAATGCTGACAAGAGGTTATTCACCAGTTTTTCTCCTTTTTGCAATCCTTAGCGAACTCGTGGGTAGAATTTTTTGTTTCCCTGGTTGAGAGGCGCGATTTGGGTCTGAAGATGAACTTCAGCCACGGGTTTCCCTATGAAATGTTCGACCGATGCTTTGACTCTCTCTTGCACCTGTTGGCCAAGGTGAGTGGCGTTCGCATTGGGGTCAACGGAAAGACGGCAGTGAAGATGAATGCCACGGGAAGAATCTTGAATCCGTGTTACACTTTCTCTGACCCCTTCGATATTACCCGCTTCGTGATTGACCAGGTCTTGAAGGCTCGTGAGCGAGGCTGTGATGCGTCCCAGATCATTTTTGTTGACCGTTAAGACCTTGGCTTTGTTGCCATCAGGAGTTAGTTCCCTCACGAGAAGCAACAGGCTCAACAAGAACACGCCAAGGCAGAGGCCTACGACATTCCACCACGTTGGTGCCTCTAATTGCGTGAAGGGACTGAAGACCTCATGCCATGGTGCTGACAGCCATTGTTGTGGGTCTAGCCCTCCCATGGTGATCATGAGAAGACTGCTACTCCCTACAAGCAGGAGAAGTAATCCGATGATGACCATGAGCCGATTGAACACATTCATGGATTACTCTTCAATGAAAATATCTGTTATGCGGAGATTGAGCCGCCGTATTGGTTCAGTGGTCAGTGATTGAATGATTGCTCTGGCTTTCCGGCGGACACGAGCCGAGATTGTCGGGATTGAACGCGTTTTATTGAGTGTCACTAGCAGCTCGATGGCAATATCCAGCTCCCCTGCGACTCGATGGATTCCGATACCCCAGACTCGCCATCCTGGGCCGACCGTCGACACATCCGCCTCTAGCTCGTTGGGCATGTGTACCCCTGGTATGAGAGAGATGCCCTTGGCTACCGCGTCGGCTATTTGTCGTTCATCAATGAGATGAAGCGGCTTAGTCATGGGTGAGACTCCTGCCCCTTACTCCACTCGTCGAGAATGTTCTTCGGTTGGCTTGTTCTCAGGGAAGAATAGCCCGCTGACTTGAATGTTGACTTCTTTGACCCTCAGTCCCAACAGGGATTCTATGCGCTCAATAATCGCCTGTCGAAGCCTTACTGCTAAATCGGACACTTTTATCCCGTAATGGGCGATAATGCGCAAGTCTATGGCGACTTCGCGTTCGCCGACTTCTACCGCAATCCCTTGGCCTGACTGCCATCTTCCCGATAAGCGTTGTGTCAGGCCAGCAATCTGTTCTCCAATGCCTTGTTGAGCAATGCTATGGATGCCCTGAACTTCCTTGGCGGCGATTTCCACAAGTTGGGCGACCACTTCATCGGAAATCGTAGTTTTTCCTAATTGGGGTGTGGACTGGCTAGGGCTGTTTGTTGTCGTAATGACCTCAGGCATACAGCAGATCTCCTCATAGAGAAAAACACCATAGGAAATAATTCTGGTGATCGGTTATCTATCGCTGTGAAAGATGGGGACGGGTCCCGCATTGTGGGATTAGGCCACTCGCGGTTCGGGTCGTTCGACAGGTTTTTCTTTGGATTCTTCCGCAAAATATAACCCGGACACGTCAATGTTTACTTCTTTGACCGTGAGGCCTGTCATGGAGTTGATCCGACTGGCGATATTCCGTCGAATGGCGGAGGCGACCTGAGGAATATTCACTCCATATTCCACCACTACTTTTAGGTCGACGGCGACTTCCCGCTCTCCCACTTCAACATGGACGCCCTGTGTGCTCTGTCCTGCTTTCGCGGCGCGTTGAGCGAGTCCTGTTAATGCATCACCAAAGCCCAATGCGCCCATTTCATGCACCCCGGCAATTTCTTTGGTGGCTAACGCCGCGATTTTGGTCACCACTTCACTCGCAATTGTGGTTTTTCCTTCTTTAGTGACC
>JAOUNC010000267.1 GCA_029881175.1 Nitrospirota bacterium
TTGTTCGAGGCGTGTAACTTGATCTAAATCGAGATACAACCCGCTATCTCGGAACTCGACATGTGCGAGCTTATAATTCTCGTATGACTCAAACGAGCAATCGCGACCTGTGCAATCGGGTCTCCGGGATTCATACGTAACACACCCAGATACGGCTGCGAGATGGAGCATCAATACAATTCGCCACATTTTGTTCATACGTGTTCTACCGGAACCAGGGAATGACGCCGAAGATATCACCGAACGGCGACTTCGGGTCCATAATACCCGGTAAGGCTGCTTCACACTATCGTCCCTTTTGGGTCGCTAACGGCCAATAGCGGACTGTTAACCTGTGCCCTGACAGAGTCTGAATGGTTGAATTGTGTTTTGGCACATAGTTTTTAGAGAGCAGAAACTCTTAATCAACATGTGTCTGATTCAATTCCCTGCCCTCCACGACCAATGAACGCTCTTGGATGCGTATTTCTTCACGCCTCATCTTCGATTGACCCTGGGCGCTACGCAGACCCGACACGGCCTAGCCACCCCTCCGTTTCCATGCGATAGATTATCACTCTTCACTACGCATTCCATCTCCTAGAATTTTATCTAGCTATTTATACGCATTAAAGGAAACGGCTTTCCTATGTTTCAGAAATAAAAGTGAGCCACCCACCTCTTGGAAAAAGACTATGTAACGTAATACGCTATCAGTAGACATCCTATTGTTATCCACCATTTCTTTACCTTTTAAGGAGGGGGTTTTAATGCAGATTTTCACCTTTGTATTGATGAGTGTCTTGGTGTTTTTTGCGGGCAATCCAGAGCGAACCATCGCGGCAGATGCCCCAGTGCATGGCACGTTTGCTTTGTTCGAAGTTGAACCGACCTGGACAACGCTATCTTCTGACGAAAAGACCAAAGGGGTTCAGGAAGCCACAGCCCTCGTTGAGTCCTTTAAGGATAGGATCACCTTCGATTCGTATTGGACGTATGGATTGACAACCGATTCCCATTTCCTCATTCGGCTGCAATCGCCAGAAGCGAAGATCAATCAGGAACTGCTCACTCAGCTTGCAGGGACAGGGCTAGGACGCCACCTCGATTTGGAATTCACCATCAGCGGCATCACCAAAGGGCTGAATTATGCGCCAGATTTCCCGGACCTCTTGGCTCAACTCAAA
This sequence comes from Nitrospirota bacterium, assembly GCA_029881175.1. Classification (GTDB taxonomy): domain Bacteria; phylum Nitrospirota; class Nitrospiria; order Nitrospirales; family UBA8639; genus Nitrospira_E. Next base: position 1,167 of record JAOUNC010000267.1, read on the forward strand.
GCCGCCAAATATGAGGGCGATCCATCGACCTACGTGATTATGATTCCCACCAGAAAAAGCGCGGAATGGTGGAATCTATCGAAGGAAGACCGTGTGGCGTTAATTCGGGAGCACACGGTGCCCACCATCGCCTACTTAAAAACCGTCAAGCGAAACCTCTTCCATGCCACAGGATTGGCCGATGCCGATTTTATAACCATCTTTGAAACCAATAACTTGGAGGATTTCAACAATTTGGTTCTGGCCCTTCGCATGGTCAAGGAAGATAAATATAACATCCGCCTTGGAAGCCCTACCGTATTAGGAACGCTGAAATCTTGGAACGAGGTGGGAGCCTTATTAACAAAATAATGCTTGTTGTCTGATTGATAAACAGGATGGCTTCACGGTGGTTCCTGCTTAACACCATTCAGCAGGAACCACCAAGGAAGACCCTTCGATCAATCACTCCCTAATGCAAGATAGGACTTGATACCATCGCGTTTTCCACAATGACGAATATCACATCATCGAATGTCTGCTATGGGTCGAATAGCGAACATTTCCCCCCTCGATCATAATTATTCCCCACTACATAAGGAGGGCTATAATTATGATTCCTTTACCTCAACCAGTACAAGCGTCAATGCCTTGGAATAAAGGCCAACTCATTGGGCAAAAACCGCCCTTGAAACTCCGTGAGATCTGGGCGATCCGAATTAGACTGCAGCTAAAGAAAGATACCAGAGAGTTAGCCATATTTAACCTGGCGATCGACAGTAAATTACGGAGTTGTGATCTCGTTCACCTCAGGGTAAGAGATGTCTATCATGGCAACGGTATTGCTCCCCGAGCCATGGTACTCCAGCAGAAAACCCACCAACCCGTTCAATTCGAAATCACGGAACAAACCAGAGAGGCCCTCTCCAACTGGATTGGCCACAATCATTTCCGTCCAGACGACTATCTGTTTCCAAGTCGCACCAATCGTGCCCATCATCTTTCAACCCGACAGTATGCCCGAATCGTTCACAAGTGGGTCAAGATGATAGGACTCGATACCTTGATGTATGGCACGCATTCATTAAGAAGAACGAAAGCCACACTCATTTACCGGCGAACGAAAAATCTTCGAGCCGTACAGCTCCTATTAGGCCACACCAAATTAGAAAGCACGGTTCGGTATCTGGGGATCGAAGTGGACGACGCGTTAGAAATGGCGGAACAGACAGAAGTGTGATGCAAGCTAGGATTGGCGGCCTTGGTAACAAGGTCGCTTTGCGGCCAAGAGCGGACATTATTGAATTATATGTCTAACGGATACACCTTATATAGAATATGGCAATTCTATTTGAACAAAATGTCTCTTGGTGCTGTTGGCAAAAGCCACCAATGAAAGCATCACAGGGACTTCAACCAAGACCCCAACCACCGTGGCCAGTGCCGCGCCGGAATGCAGCCCAAATAAACTAATAGCCACAGCTACCGCCAGTTCAAAGAAATTAGAAGTACCAATCAGTGAGGCGGGTGCGGCAATATTGTGCGGCACTCTCCACAAATAAGACCAGCCATAGGCGATGACAAAAATACCGTAACTTTGTAGCAACAACGGTACGGCAATAAGCCCGATGACAAACGGCTGGTCAAGAATGGTCTGTGCCTGAAACCCGAACAGCAACACAACCGTCGCCAGAAGTCCAATAATTGAATAGGGTTCAAGATGGCTTGCAAAGCGTTTTAAAGTATCACCGTTACCGTCCTTTTTAATGAGTGTGTAACGGGTGACATATCCGGCCACCAAAGGAATAACCACATACAGAACAACGGACAGCAGCAGGGTTTCCCACGGCACGACAATATCGGTGATGCCGAGTAAAAAGGCCACTATCGGTGCAAAAGCAAACACCATGATGAGATCATTGATAGACACCTGCACCAGTGTATAACCGGCATCGCCACGTGTGAGTTGACTCCACACAAACACCATCGCCGTACAGGGCGCAACGCCCAGCAAAATCATTCCGGCGATATATTCCTTGGCCGTTTGCGGCTCTACCAAACCTGCAAAGACATGCTCAAAGAACAAAATTCCGAGTGCAGCCATGGTGAATGGCTTAATCAGCCAATTCACAACCAGTGTGATGCATAACCCTCGCGGTCTACGCCCAAGGTTTTTCAGGCTGGAAAAATCCACCTGCGTCATCATCGGGTAAATCATCACCCAGATAAGAACGGCAACTACGAAATTCACATTGGCGTATTCCAGATCAGCCACAAGCTGAAAGAGTGACGGGAAGACATAACCTAGCCCGACCCCGGCAAGGATACACAGCCCAACCCATAGGCTTAAATACCGGCCAAAAATACCAAGGGGCGATGGCTCACTCATGACAGCAGTTCGTTTTCAATACGGGTTTTCAGTAAAAGGAAGGCTTGGTCAAAGGCGGCGTTGATGTCTTCTTCCCTGCCTGTGGCTTTGGCTGGATCGGGTATGCTCCAGTGCAGTTTTTTAGGACTGCCCGGAAAGAGAGGGCACGTTTCACCTGCGGCCTGATCGCATACCGTCACAACCAGATCGAAATTTTTATCAGAAAACTCATCCCAGGATTTGCTGCACGGCTCTCCGGGTTCAATACCGTGGCGTTTCAGCGTTTCAATGGATGTGGGATGGACTGTTCCTGTCGGAAGACTTCCCGCGCTGAAAGCTTGGAAATGTCCCTCACCAAGATGATTGAGTAACATCTCAGCCATAATCGAACGGCAGGAATTGCCAGTACAGACAAACAAAACCTTTTGGAGTGCCTTATCCATTCGCCATAGCTTTATTCTTCGGGGTACAACAATCGACCAATTCAATAATCGAACATCCCTTCTTTTTATCCTTGCGAATATTGGCCACGTCTCGACTGCAACAGTCCTTGACCAGAAAAGCGATTAAGTCACTCACCATGTCAAAATTAGCGAGGTAAATAATGGATCGCCCTTCACGGCGTGAACTGACAATGCCTGCATGGGAGAGGTGATTCAGGTGGAAAGAAAGTGTGTTTTGTGGGATGCCAAGCTCTTCACTAATGGCTCCCGCCGGAATCCCATCGGGCCCTGCTTGGACGAGCAAGCGAAAGGCTCTCAGGCGTGTTTCCTGAGACAATGCGTCAAATACAACAGCGCTTTGCTCAATATCCATATTTCTAGATATATCGATATATATAAGATAAAGTCAAGCAGATTGGTTCATACAAGATATAAGACTGTGATTGTGTGAGCTGGGCTAGAGTCTGCTATCGGCCAAAATTTGATTAAACGGTTTGTCCGCTTTGGGTCGTAAGCAGACATTCCTATTTTCCACAATAATCGGTCCATCACCGAGGCGGGGCGAAAATTCCCGTAACTTCATAAAATCCGTTACTTAACAAGTACTTATACATCTTGAATTTTGAGAAAATTCGCAAAAATTATTGAGTGAGTAAGTTGTTGGAAAATAACGGAATTTCAGATTCTGTGGGATTAAATTTCCCGCCTCGGTGATGGACCCATTTTTTTTGAAATTTTC
>JAOUNC010000268.1 GCA_029881175.1 Nitrospirota bacterium
GTCGCTAGCAGAGTTATTATCAGATACGTCGTTAGCATAAAAAGCCAGAACCGTTAAATCTGGCGAAAACCTCCTTCCAAGCTTTTCAAAAATTAAATATTCCTGGCCAGTCCCATACCCATTGTTACCAAGGTTAATAAACTCGAATCCATTCAATTCATGTTCGGCCACTTCACAAAAAATTTCATTCTGCTCGACGCCCCACCCCCAGGCAAAAGAATCTCCTAAAACAATTATTCGATTAATTCCCTGCTTTTTTGAAAAAGCATACTCTTGATCTCGGAGGCCATAAGCATTGGTTTTAATATTGACTTCAAAATCGCGAGCTCGAAATTTTGCTTCATAATTAGGAATTTGTTCCCAGCCAAGGTCTGGATCATATTGATAAAAACCTGCATCTGCATAAAAGGTCACAATTTTGTAACCCCACCCCCTTAGGAAAATTTCAAATACACCTAAAAATATAAGGATAGAACACAAAGTTAATGCCAAATTCCTAAAAATAGCCCCCATAAACATTACCTATAAAGTTTGCACAAAACATTAGGAGAGAAATTCTCCCCGCTTGTCATCTTTCAACACATCCTCACACCCGGCCTTCGTCGTGTTCGATGAGTTCAAACCAGGTTTTAATGTGCGAAAGCTGTTCGACTGGAACGCCCCGTTTTTCTGCAATGCCCGCTAAATTCCGATCGAAGGCTTGCTGCGCCATTGGGGCCTTCGGACCGAAGGTGAGCACCATGTTGTTCCATTCGGCTTTTTCGTCGTCCGTCAGCGCCTTGCCGTTGGCTGCAACCCAGTCGGCGATCTCCTGGTCTGTGCCGCCTTGCAGGACTCGTTTTTCAAAATCTTCGCCCTTAATTTCCAACTTATCCAGCAGATATTTGTCAAAGCCGACGGTCAAGTAATTATAGTCTTGAATCTGTCCGGCATTGCGCATTTTAACTTTGTCGATGAGCCGTGCGAGATGGCAAAGGCCGTTGACTTCTTCTTTGGGACTGCGTGGATACTGTGCTGTGGTCATGATGCCTCCTTGCTAATAAAAATTGAATGATTCGGACTCTCTGTTCTCGCAAATTGGATTCTTCTTATTCCACATCCGTCATACCCGCAGCTTGTGAGCCGGCCCCTGCGGTTATTGGCAGGGGCGGGTATCCATCTGAAAGGGGTCAAGAGAGAATCCTGCCAACACCGTGCAGGAATGACAGAGAAAGGAAGACTCCCGAATGGTTTTCCTATTTATAAACCATTCAGTTCTTCAGAGCAATTTGCCTAGACCGCTAGCAGGCCGATAGCTTTGGCCTTTTGCGCAGGAACAGATCGCCACCAGTTATCGAAGCCTTGGGGGCCTCCAAAAGGAAAGCCTGCGCGGACTTCTTTGAACACAGGGTAGCGATGTCCCTCTGGCTGATGGACCGGCGTCGCCCGTTCAATCAGATTAAGAAACCACTCGGCTTGTCCCGGCTTCAGCCTCACTTCTTCATCCATAGTTCGATTAGATAACATGATCCGGTATTGCGTTCCTTTCCCTCGCTCCACATCTGGTTGTCCACCAATCCATACCAACTTTCGTTCCATTCGGGAATGGTCTTCGTCCGGCTCACGTTCTAAGACTTGCTTCACCCATGTCCGCTGGACTTTTGGCTTAGGCGTTTGTTCAGGAAACCATTCGCGCACATCACGGGTCAGCTCCACCCCTTCCTTATAATGCCAAAGCGCCGCACGCAACCCTTCTCCCACCCACTCCGGCACAGTCACCTGAACGTCGTGATGCACAAGATCATTCTCGGCAAATCCATCGAACGCCGGCCCCACAACCTGAATTCCATATGCGTCGGGATTGAGGCCAATAGGGCTGTGCGCCGTCGTGGTAAACCGATGCCAGAAAGCTGACTGCACCAACCCATGAGCGAATAATTGGCGAACCCGTTCGAGACTCTCTAACGTTTCCCCAAGTGTTTCGCTGGGTAAGCCGTACATGAGATAGGCATGCACCAGAATCCCCGCTTCCCGGCAAGACTGCACCACACGCACGGTTTGATCAACGGTGATCCCCTTTTTGACCAGCGCCAGAAGACGATCACAGGCCGCTTCCAATCCAGCACTCAACGCAATGCAACCGGACGCCGCCAACAAACGACACAGGTCAGGCGAAAATGCTGGCTCAAACCGAACATTGCCCCACCAGGAAATCGTCACACCTCGCTCCAGAAGAGACAGCGCCAGATGTTTTAATCCAACGGGTGGAGCCGCCTCGTCGACGAAATGAAAGCCTCGCCTTCCGGTTTCGGCAATGAGCGCTTCAATACGATCCACCAGCAGCTTGCCAGAAGACACTTCGTACCGGCCAATGTAATCCAGTCCCACATCACAAAAGGTACATTGCTTCCAATAACACCCATGGGCCACCGTCAATTTATTCCAATGCCCGTCGGACCACAGGCGATGCATGGGGTTCAAGGTATCCAAGACGGAAATGTACTGGTCCAGATTCAATCCATCGTATGTGGGCGTGCCTATTTCAGCTTGAGGCACATCTGTCTCCTTCGCGCCATTACGCCATGCGACCACGTGACCTGATCTGAGAAAGGTCCGGCACAGATCAGCCTCTGCCCGGTTTCCTTGCAGATATTCCAACAAACAGAGGAACGGACGTTCGCCATCATCAAGCGTGACAAAATCCAACACGTCGAAGAGACGCGGGTCCCGTACTCGTCGCAATTCCGTATTGGCATATCCACCCCCAAGCACAATCTTCAGGTCTGGCCTTCGAGCGCGTAACTGCTGGCCCATCCGAAGTGCACCATAGAGATTGCCAGGAAATGGCACTGAAAAGCCCACTACCGATGGCTGAGACTGAACGACATGGTGCCACATGGCCTCGACCATCCATTCGTCAGTCAGGCTCAAGGGTTCAGCCAAGGCTTCGGCCAGGCGGTCATAGGAATTGGCCTGCATCGCCAGAGATTCAGCATAGCGGCTCAGCGCAAAATGTGGCGTGATGAGAGCCTGGACTAGATCGGCCAGGTCCTCTAAATATAATGTGGCATAATGCTTTGCCTGATCGGTCTGATTGTGTGAAGAAGCCTTCCCCTCATGGTCACCCGGGTCATTCATCGAAAATCGCGGGCCTTGTGGAAGAAACGTCCCCTGACAAATCCTGGCCGCCAAGGTGGGATCCCGGCCCTGCAAAAATCGAATGACCGGATCAATGGTTTCCACATACGCCCGCTCTAAACTGAGCATTTGGCGAGCTTCTCCCGGCAACTCATCAATGGGCCTGGCACGAAGTTCCGCAAAGACACGATTCAGCCCGGTTTGTGAAAACAGGGCCAGTACCATTTCAATGCCCACATCGGCCTGATTCGTGGGGTAGCCCCTTGACCGCAAAAAGCCGGTCAAATACGCGGTGGAAGGATAGGGCGTGTTGAGTTGGGTCAGGGGCGGGATAATGAGCAGAACAGATGGAGCAGACATAGCAGGCAACACCTACCACATCGTACCGCTTTCAAGCCAGCTTTTAAAACACGATAGTTGACTGAGAAAGGAGCTATGCCCGTTATTGCGGCGTTAACTGGCAGGCGCGAGCGACTCCGTCACGATAGCGAAGCCAGAGACTGAGCGTCCGTTGGAGAGTTGCCAATATCGTATCTTGTTGCGCTCGTGTCTTGGCCTGATTCACCACCATGGCATAGGCATCGTGTCGATGCCCACCTTCCACTAATTGGTGAGCTCGAATCAGATCCATCGCCTTCGGCGGAACCCCATGAAATGTGACCAGTGGATGGTTCTTGATTTTTTCGGAGATCTGCTTGGGAGTTTTGGGGCGACTTGGACGACTCAGCTCTACCCGATCATGCACACTCCCCTCCACAAAAATCGTCATCACCGCGGCCCCGACCACCCAATCCGGATGATTGGACATCCGATCCAACCAGCCCCGATAGCGGCGCGTCGCAGGCAGAAGCGCGATCTGGGCAAAATCCTTTTGACGAAATCCTAATCCCTTCATCATTGTCAGAAAGAGATCAGGATGGGACACCCCCAACGACAATTCTCCCGTATCTTCTTCGAAAATATTTTCCGCCAGCATTTTCCTCACGGTTAATGGCGGATTTTTACCATGAATACGTGCGAGAAACACAGGGAAATCTCGAACGTACACCGCATATTCTTGCTGATAATGGATTTTGAGTTGCGTCTTGGAAATGGACGGCCCCACGAACTGCGGCCAGGCCCAATGGTCTTTCTTGGCCATGAGATCCAAAACACCATTGCGAAATTGGCTGCGAGAGCGAACGTGAGTATTCATAGAATCCCTATATTAACAAAAGATGTTTTCTACTTTTCCATGATCTCCCACCCTTCATCATTGACTACGATACCCATTCGGAAGAAATACCGTGTTCTATAGGAGGACGGGTAAAAAAATCCAACAATTCGTACCGACTCAAAAGAAACCGCCATAAAATCCTTCTACAACAGACAACCACTGCTAGGGGGATCCGCCTAACAAGAAAGACACAGATACATTGTGGCTCCCAAGTGTCGAAGACGTTTTCTCCCTTCTATGTGGACTGTTTCAAATATGTTGTAACATATCTCAATTTTTTCACTTGTCTGAGCCCAAGCACCATTCTTGTCATAGAAGTTAACGGTTTCTGACCGACACACTCCTCACCCT
>JAOUNC010000269.1 GCA_029881175.1 Nitrospirota bacterium
GTAAATCCCCGCCCATCTGTAGGGTTGTCCTACCTGAAAGTTGTTGCCAGCATGCTCGTCTTTGGCGGGTTGTTGACGGGCTGTGTGAGTTCGGAAAAATATGAGGCAGAAAAAGCTCGAGCATTAAATTTCCAACGCCTCCTAGCCCAAGAAGAAAAACGAACAGGCGAACTGAACGTCAAGTATCAAGATACCCAACGTCAACTGGGATCGCTTGAGTCTCAAAGTCGCGATTTGAACGCCGAACTGGAAGCCCTTCGTGATCAACTCAACCGTTCACATGAGGAACTCTCCAGAGTCCAGGACAGTAGCAAGGGCATGAGCGATGATCTGACGCTTTCAGAACCGTCCATATCCGAGTTCGGTCTCAATGACCTGGACTTCAAGGATTCAGATCTTGCCAGCCTGGATTCTGACTTAGACCTGGGTGCCCCTCTGGAATCCATGGGTGGGTCCGACATGAATCTCGATGGTGGCGGCACCCATACGGTGGCTAAAGGAGAGACCCTCTATCGTATCTCAAAACAATACGGCGTGACCGTCGATAGGTTAAAAACCTGGAATCATTTGACGGATAACACGATTCACGTAGGCCAGCAACTCGTCGTCAGCCAGCCGTAATTTGTCTTCAAGCCCCCTTCTTCACAAAAAGGCTAGATCCTAACAGGGACAATTCCCATAGGGTCTAGCTTTTTTGTCGTTTCATCCCTCAACCCTCCCTTCAATTCGTTGACACCTCATAGGGCGTATGCTACCGTCGAATCCATGAAAAATGCTTATTATTCAGTGGGTTTTGACGATTTCTGTACCTTGGCTGACCAGGGAAATCTGGTCCCCATCTATCGGGAAATCCTGGCAGATTTTGATACACCGGTCTCCGCTTTTTCGAAGATCAATAGCGGGCAGAATGCCTTTTTATTTGAAAGTATTGAAGGCGGAGAAAATTGGGCGCGGTATTCATTCTTGGGCAGTCAACCGTCTGTGGTATTTTGGGAACACCAAGGCGAAGTCATCATTCAAAAAGGACGCAAGCAGTCTCGAGTTCCCCTGAAAGACAATCCACTTGATCACATACAGGAAGTCATGGCGGGGTATCGGCCGGTTTCCGTCCCGGGGCTGCCAAGATTTGTGGGAGGAGCTGTCGGGTTTTTAGCCTATGATGTGGTGCGTGCCTTTGAACCGATTCCGGCCTATCCCAAAGACGAACTCAAGACACCCCTCTTTGCCTTTTGTATCACCGACACCCTCCTCATTTTTGATAATGTCGCCCATACCATCAAAGTCGTGGCCAATGCCCATATTCTTTCAACGAAAAAGACGGACCTTCGGCGTACCTATCAACAGGCCATTCAGCAAATTGAACGCATCATTGCCAAATTACACAAATCTCGACGCAAGCCAACGCCGCCCACACGCCGCACGGCGCTGAAGTTTCAGGCAAATATGACCGCCTCCGAATTTGAAAAAATGGTGCTTCGGACAAAAGAATACATTCAAGCCGGCGATATCATTCAAGGCGTCATGTCACAACGGTGGCAGACCACGATTCAGACGAATCCCCTCGAAATTTATCGGGCGTTGCGCGTCATCAACCCATCGCCCTATATGTTTTATCTTCGCATCGCCGGGACCGAACTGATTGGGGCCTCGCCAGAAGTGTTGGTGCGCTGTGAAGATGGGAAAATTGTGGTTCGTCCCATTGCCGGGACTCGTCCACGTGGACGCACACCCGAAGACGATCAACAACTGGAAGTCGACCTGCTGGCTGACCAGAAAGAATTAGCCGAACACGTCATGCTGGTGGATTTGGGACGAAATGATGTCGGCCGCGTGGCCAAGACCGGAACTGTGCGCGTTGAACGGTTTATGAGCATTGAACGTTATTCGCATGTGATGCACATTGTCTCGCAAGTGACTGGGGAATTAGATCCAAACTATTCGGCTTATGACGTCATGAAGGCCTGTTTCCCGGCAGGGACATTATCCGGAGCACCCAAAATCCGCGCCATGCAAATCATCGAGGAACTCGAACCAACTCGTCGTGGCCCCTATGGCGGCGCAGTTGGCTATTTTAGTTTTTCCGGAAATATGGATACCTGCATTAATATCCGAACCGTCGTCGCCCAAGGGGAAAAGGCATACATTCAAGCCGGGGCAGGAATCGTAGCGGACTCCGATCCCGTTCGAGAATACGAAGAAACACAAAACAAAGCCGGAGCCATGATGCGAGCCCTAGAAATGGCCGAACGCGGATTAGAGTAGAACCAGTAAGGAGTAAGGAGTTATGGCAGTCCCTTACCCCTCACATTCATGATCCTCAACTTATTTTATTACTGACACCTTACTATTCACTCCTTACTTCTCACTATTTATCATGATATTAGTCATCGACAATTACGATTCTTTTACCTACAACCTCGTGCAATACTTGGGGGAACTAGGAGCCGAGGTGCAGGTCATGAGAAATGACAAGCTCACCATCGAAGACATTGAACGCTTGGCCCCGGACCAACTCTTGATTTCTCCGGGCCCTTGCACTCCCAAAGAAGCGGGAATCTCTGTCGAAGCCATCAAACGCTATGCTGGGAAGCTTCCACTGTTTGGTGTCTGTCTCGGCCATCAATCATTAGCCTATGCCTTCGGAGGCCAAATTGTGCGAGCCGAACGTCTCATGCATGGCAAAACCTCCATGGTGCATCACGATGGAAATACCATTTTCCAAGGGTTACCCAATCCCTTTGAAGCCACGCGGTATCATTCACTGATCGTTAAGCGTGAAACCTTACCGACGGATTTTGAAATATCAGCAGAGACCGTCGAAGGAGAAATCATGGGACTTCGTCATCGGCCAACCGGCGCGGAAGGTGTGCAATTTCATCCCGAGTCCATTCTTACCACCGCAGGCATGGATATCTTGAAAAACTTTTTAGCCCTCCCCCTACCCTCTTCCACCCCGGCATAAGTAGGGCCATGAAGGCTGGGCAACGGAGCACCACCAATTCATGAGTGAATTACAAGACATTCTGGCTAAACTTTCTGACCGAATTGACCTCACTGAAAAAGAAGCTGAAGCAGCCATGCAAGAGATCATGCATGGGCGGGCGACAGATGCCCAGATCGGCGCCTACCTCATGGGCTTGCGCATGAAAGGGGAAACCATCGAAGAAATTACGGGATCGGTGAAAGCCATGCGAGATCTGGCCATCCGCGTCCCGATTTCAGATCCCCAAGTAGTCGATACATGCGGAACAGGTGGGGATGGAAGCCACACCTTTAATATTTCCACCGCGACAGCCTTCGTGGTGGCAGGTGCAGGGATTACAGTAGCCAAACATGGCAATCGTTCGGTTTCCTCGCGGTCAGGTAGCGCAGATGTGCTAGCCGCGCTTGGCGTCAATATTGATCTCCCTCCACACAAAGTTGGGGACTGTATTAACGAAGTGGGCATTGGATTTTTGTTTGCCCCCCTCTACCATGGAGCCATGAAGCATTGCGCCAAACCCCGAGCCGAAATGGGCATTCGAACCTTGATGAATATTCTGGGGCCCTTATCGAATCCGGCAGGGGCGACCATTCAAATTTTGGGCGTCTATGATGCCCAGCTCACCGAAAAGTTAGCGCAAGTCCTCATGCGGTTAGGAACCCAGCATTGTTTTGTGCTGCATGGAATGGACGGATTAGACGAAATTTCCTTAACGGGTCCGACCAAGATTGCTGAAGGCAAAAAAGGACGTGTGGCGAGTTATGTGGTGCGGCCGGAAGATTTCGGGCTTCAACCCGTATCACCCAAAGAACTCTTAGGTGGCACTCCGCAAGATAATGCCAAAATCATCCAACGCATACTCCGTGGAACCCACGGCCCTCAGCGCGATATCGTCCTCATGAATGCCGCACCCGCGTTGGTTGCCTGCCAAAAAGCCACCTCCTTGAAAACCGCCTTTGAAGAAGCCGGCCGCATTCTGGACAGTGGCGCACCGTTTGAAAAACTGGAAAGACTCATTGCCTATACCCAAGAGCTGGCGACATGATTCTTCAACGAATATTAGAACACAAACAGTCAGAATTGCGCCGGAAACAAAGCCGGGGCTATCTGGCGAATATGAGAACCCGGATAACCGACCAACGTGACACGCTGGGGTTCATCAAGGCACTGGAAGTCGGACATTCGGCAACAGCCCCCGCATTAATTGCCGAAGTCAAAAAGGCATCTCCCAGCCAGGGGCTGATGCGCCCGGAATTCAAAGATCAATTTAAACCCGTCGACATTGCCAAACAATATCGTGATGCCGGCGCTCATGCGCTTTCCGTGCTCACCGACCAAGAGTTCTTTCAAGGTAGTTTGGACTACTTAGCCTCCGTCAAAGAGGCCGTTGCCCTACCCACCCTCAATAAAGAATTCATGGTGGGCGATATTCAATTTTATGAAGCCCGCGCCTATGGGGCCGATTGTGTGTTATTGATTGTAGCCGGCTTGGATCGCATTCAATTAGAAGATTTCTTTGTGTTGGCGACAGAGCTACACCTCGATGTCTTGATCGAAACCCACAATGAACACGAACTCGATACCGTGCTTGAACGCATTCCCCAAGCCAAGCTGATCGGCATTAACAATCGTGACCTCAAAACTTTCTCCACCGATCTCGGGATAACCGAACGTTTAGCGAAACGAATTCCAGC
>JAOUNC010000270.1 GCA_029881175.1 Nitrospirota bacterium
CCGGATTACTGCAAAAATCTCGTTTACCTTAGATTAGGTGACGGAGCCTTTATGGCCGTTGGGAGGAATTCTTCTGAGGGAGAACAATAAAGAAGAATTCTCCCACGGCCTGAGAGACTGAGAGAATAATACCCGGAAGAGACCGGGCAGCGTATAGAGATCAACCCAACTTCTGTCATTCCCGCAGGTTTTGGCGGGGATCCATCCTCGGAAAAATACCTGGATTTCCGTCTGCGCGAGAATGAGAGAAAAACCAACCAATATGGATGATGGTGAACCCTCTACCAGATGGGAGCATTTTTCTCATGATGCGGATATGGGCATTCGCGGCATCGGCCACACGAAAGCGGAAGCCTATGAACAAGCTGCCGTGGCCTTAATGGCCGTGGCCGTGGATCCAGATCTGATCCGTCCCCACCTCAAGAGGTCATTCTCCTGTGAAGCCCCTGATGATGAGTTGTTACTCGTCGATTGGTTGAATACATTGGTGTTCAACATGGATCAAGAAAAAATGCTCTACCATGGGTTTCATGTGGGTATTGACAACCATCACCTGGAAGGCACCGCCTGGGGAGAACCCATCAACCGCCAACGCCACGAACCCGCAGTCGAAGTAAAAGGCGCCACATACACGGAACTTTCGGTACACCAACTCCCAAACGGATCTTGGGTGGCGCAATGTGTTGTCGACGTCTGAAATGGGCCCCTAAAGATGGACCTATCTCTCCTCACACCAGTTTCAGAGCATGAGTGGCACATTCTCCCTACCGGGCAGATGAGGGTTCCGGGGATTCTTTATGCGAGTGAAGCCTTGGTTCGGGAGATGGATCACAAGGTGTATGAACAGATCACGAACGTGGCGACTCTCCCAGGTATCGTACAAGCCTCCTATGCCATGCCCGATGCACACTGGGGCTATGGTTTTCCAATTGGAGGCGTGGCAGCCTTTGACGCTGATCGAGGTGGAGTCGTCTCTGCCGGTGGAGTAGGCTTCGATATTTCTTGTGGCGTTCGAGCGCTGTATACCGGCCTTCAAAGAAAGGATATCGAAGCAGTGAAGCCGGAGCTGGCCGATATTCTGTATCGGAATGTGCCTGCCGGTGTCGGAAGCACCGGCCGTCTCCATCTCGATAGCAAAGGGATGAATGCCATGCTATCCGGTGGAGCGCAGTGGGCCGTCAAGCAAGGATACGGTCTCCCCGAAGACTTGAACCGAATAGAAGAGCACGGGTGTATGCAGGGAGCCCTCTCGGATTGCGTCTCCGATCAAGCGAAAAAACGTCAGCAGAATGAAATGGGCACCTTAGGATCCGGTAATCATTATTTAGAAATTCAAGAGGTGGTGGAAACCTATCACGATCCTTTGGCTCAACAGCTCGGCATTCAATCTGGTGACATTTTGGTGAGTATTCACTGCGGATCTCGCGGACTGGGGCATCAAATTGGTACGGAATTTCTCAAGAAAATGGTTGTGGCCGCTGGCAAATATGGCATTAGATTGCCTGATCGGGAATTGGCTTGCGCCCCGATCGATTCTCCCTTAGGCCAGGAATATCTAGGAGCCATGCGAGCAGCCATCAACTGCGCCCTGGCAAATCGACAAATCGTGACTCACCTGGTTCGACAAGCGTTCGCAGATATTTTGCCTCACGCAGATCTCTCACTCATGTACGACGTGTCACATAACACGTGCAAAGTTGAAGAACATCGGGTTGGGAACCAAAGTCGGCGATTATTTGTTCACCGAAAAGGCGCGACCCGGGCCTTCGGACCGGGACACCCCGACATTCCCTCCGATCTCCAGCGTATTGGGCAACCCGTCCTCATCGGTGGCACCATGGGCACCTTCTCCTACTTATTGGTGGGAACGGCAGAAAGCATGACCATGGCCTATGGATCGGCCTGTCATGGGGCAGGACGAAGCATGAGTCGTCACCAAGCCACCAGACAGTGGAATGGGGGAAAGGTGATTGACGATTTAGCAAAAGAAGGCATTCTGATTCGGAGTCCGTCGAAACGCGGCGTCGCCGAGGAAGCTCCCGGCGCCTATAAAGATGTCACTGCAGTTGTTGATGCCGCTGAGGCAGCCAAGTTAGCTTGGAAGGTCGCCAAAATGCGCCCGTTAATCTGTATAAAGGGATAAGGCATTCATCCGGGGAAAGACCAAGATGGATGCCCGATAACAAACGTCGGGCATGACGGTGTGGGGATGGACTCCCGATGACTAATGTCGAACATGACCATATTTAAGGAGGGTTCAGTTATGAGTAAGACGCAACAAGAGGAAAGCCTTCAAAAAGTCTTAGAAGCCTTCACGAAAGGATTGACGGTATTAAAAGAAGCGATAGGCCTTGTTCATTCGGCAAACGATCAACTACCGGCAGGGGCATCACAAAAGGCCATTCAACAAAAAGTAGAAGAAGCTGAACGGCTGATACAGGTGGGACATGCCGGCATGGGAGAATCCTTAGGGTTTCAACTCTGTCACTGTACGTGGCCGCCACAAGTGATGGCCAGCACTGGATATACGAAAGAAACACATGTTGAACAATTTACCTGTCCAAATTGTAAAAAATCGGTTTCTCTCTCTGGCCGAAAAAAACCAAGCGAACACGTCACCGCCTTTGATCCCTATGATGTGTATTAACAACATTCCTCAAAAAAACTTGCAAATTGGAACCATCTGACCATGACCGTCAAAACATCGCAGGCCAAGTATATACGCTGGTTTAAAGAAATTCGCGCAGAGGATATTCCGTTTGTTGGCGGAAAGAATGCGTCCCTTGGCGAAATGTATCAAGCGTTAACACCCAAGGGAGTCAAGATTCCCAACGGGTTTGCCATTACCGCTGAGGCCTATCGATATTTTCTTCGTGAAGCCAAGCTTGACTCGAAGATTCATGAAATTCTGAGAGATCTCGATACCAATGATCTCGAAAATCTTCGCCAACGGGGCAGACAAGTTCGTCACGCTATTCTTGGTGCCACACTCCCCTCTGACCTTGAAAACCTCATCACCATGGCATACCAAGAGTTGAGTGAAGGGCTCACAGGGCCTGCGGATGTTGCCGTCCGAAGCAGCGCCACGGCAGAGGATTTGCCCGATGCCAGTTTTGCAGGGCAACAGGAAACCTACCTGAATGTCCAGGGGGATCTCTCCTTGTTAGACACCTGCAAACGATGTTTTGCGTCGCTGTTCACTGATCGGGCCATTTCTTATCGAGTTCATAAAGGGTTTGAACATTTTAAAATTGCCCTTTCTATTGGTGTACAGCAAATGGTGCGTTCCGATCTAGCGGCGGCAGGCGTCCTCTTCACGATTGATACCGAGACCGGCTTTCCCGATGTCGTGCTGATCAACGCTTCCTATGGGCTTGGCGAGAACGTCGTGCAGGGAACGGTCAATCCCGATGAATATTATGTGTTTAAACCCACCCTCAAGCAGGGCTTTCGTCCCATTCTTCACAAAATTTCCGGCAGCAAAGAATTCAAACTGATTTACGATATCGGGGGAAGCAAGATGGTCAAAAACGTGCCGGTTTCTCTTGAGGACCGAAGCCGTTTTGCCATTTCCGATGAAGAAATTCTGACGCTTGCCCGATGGGGTTGCATTATTGAAGACCATTACAGCGCCAAGAAAGGCCGCCCCTGTCCCATGGACATCGAATGGGCAAAGGATGGGCAAACAGGGGATCTGTTTATTGTGCAAGCCCGACCCGAAACGGTTCAGTCCAGAAAAGACCCGGATATGTTGGAAGCCTATCGCCTGACGCAGCCGGGACGGGTTCTCATTCAAGGGCGAAGCGTGGGAGAGAAAATTGGGCAGGGACCGGTTCGGGTGATTAAGCATGTCGAACATCTCCAAGACTTTCGAGAGGGAGACGTATTGGTCACGGACAAAACCGATCCGGACTGGGAACCGATTATGAAAAAAGCGTCCGCCATTGTCACGAATCGTGGAGGACGGACCTGTCATGCGGCGATCGTCAGTCGGGAACTCGGCCTTCCGGCCATTGTCGGTACCGAGCGGGCCACCGAAGTTCTCACGGATGAACAAATGGTGACGGTTTCCTGTGCGGAAGGCGATACGGGATTCATCTATGAAGGGAAACTGCCTTTTGAAGTCGAACGAGTCCCTCTCAAAAATCTTGGACGCCCGAAAACCAAGGTCATGATGAACGTGGCAAATCCTGAGGAAGCTTTTTCGCTTTCATTCATTCCTAATGATGGCGTGGGACTGGCTCGTGAAGAATTTATTATCAACACCTTCATTAAGATCCATCCCCTGGCACTACTGGAGTATGAACACCTGGAAGATGCCAGCGTCAAAGCGAAAATTGATCATCTCACTCCAGCTTATACGAACAAAACGCAGTACTTCATCGACAAACTCGCTCAAGGGGTGGGCATGATTGCGGCGGCGTTTTTCCCCAAAGATGTCATTGTCCGCATGAGTGACTTTAAGTCGAATGAATACGCGAATTTAATTGGCGGAAGAGACTATGAACCGACGGAAGAGAATCCCATGATCGGATTCCGTGGCGCCTCGCGCTACTATGATCCACGGTATCGGGAAGGGTTTGCCTTGGAATGTCAGGCCATGAAAAAGGTCAGAGAAGACATGGGCCTTACCAATGTCAAACTCATGATCCCGTTTTGTCGAACCGTTGA
>JAOUNC010000271.1 GCA_029881175.1 Nitrospirota bacterium
AAAATCAGAGTAAACGTGGCACCTTGCCCAAGACCATCGCTATGGACAGCCATCGAGCCACCCATGTTCTTGATGGCGACGATTGAGCTATGAAGCCCAATCCCATTGCCGTCCGGTTTGGTGGTAAACCCTCGCACAAACATTTTTGACAAATGCTCAGGAGCAATCCCTATCCCGCTATCCTGGATGGTCATCACAACAAACCTCTCATCATCTTTTTTCAATTTCACATTGAGAATGAGCTCATGGCGATCAACCGTATGCTGTCGCATCGCTTGCTTCGCATTGCGAAGAAGATTCACCAGGATCTGTAACAATTGATGTTGATCAGCCAAAACCGCCGGCACCTCCTGATAATCACGGCAAATCGTGATCCACGTATCATCTTCTGGCTGAAAACTCAGTTCCATGGCATGCGCGACGACATCAACCAACGAGAGCCGCTCGGCATGGCCCACAAACTTAACCATCCCTTGATGAGAAAGAATAATTTGCTTCATGTGGCGAATATTCCGGACCAACGCCTTCATTTCCTTGAGAATCGTTTGCCGCTCTTCGGCAAGATGTGTCCCAAGCTTTGCGAGAGAAGCAGGAATACGTTTTCCCTTGACATCTTCCGTCAAATAGGATCCTAAATCTTCCAGGTGGGCGTTAATCAGTTCCACCATTCGATTGACAAGAATCACTGGCGACTGCTCGACCACCGATTCCACCATGTTGGCGGCAACCGTCACGCTGGTCAGCACATTGCCCACATTATGCAGGACGGTAGAGGCCACATCAGCCATTTCACTTTTATACGCTGCTTCGCCTAACTGCACACGGAGTCGCTCCTGCTCAACCAGAAACTGCTGTCGCTCCTGCGCTTGACGCAGCACCCACTTCAAAACGTTGGGGGCCAATGTTTCATCTACCCGAGACCCAACCGCATCCTCAATCAGCCTATTCTGATCGACATCCTTCTCTGCAGCGGCGATCACTCCAAGAATCATGGCGCCTTGGCAACCTTCTACCCTCTGACACATTTCCTCCCAGACTCCGACTACCTTTCGACAATCCAGGAGAATCACCTCGTACCGGTTCCCCAACCCAATCTGAGCCATCCCCTCCTGGAGAGTCTTCACCCATTGCATCGAGGCCTTTGGCTCAAGGGACGCGAAAACTGAACGGCAAGAAAGAGATAAATCCGCCTCATCAAAGCCCACCATCAACACATGAAGCGGCACAATGTTTTGGGGAGAAAAACAATCAGAAGGCAACATAAGAAGTCATTTATCTGGAGGGTATGAACCAGAAATGTACGATGTAACGTGATTCACTATTGTGACGTGAGCAGGCCTCCCATCTTCTTCTGGCTCTCTTTCCAACATCACCGGCGCCAGTGATCGCAGAGACCAACACGATGCTTGCGTGCCATGATTGAAAATTAGGTGGCTTTCACCGTTTCTTCCGCCCGCTCTTCAGCCCATTGAGCCAACAGCTCTAACTGGGATTTCGCCTGACGCGATTCTGCCCAACGCTTGGTCAACGAATTCGCTAACTGCCAGACTTCAATGTTATCAAAGGGTTTTCGGAGGATGAGCAACTTGTCATTCTTATTTAAACGTTGAATCACATCTTCCCACGCATGATCAGAAAATGCGGTGCAAATCACGACTTGTAAATCTGGATCTTCCTGCCACAAATGCTCAACCGTTTCCACCCCATCCCAGCCAGGCGGCATGCGCATATCCACAAAGGCCACGGCATACGGTCGATTAGCTTTCATGGCCTCCTGGATCATGCGATACCCCATCTGCCCTTGATCAGCACAATCCACTTCGAACTTTTCCACCACCTTTTGCTCTTCCACATCATCGAACAATTCGGCTCGAACTTCCTGCAATAACGACGTATCCAAGGAGCGTTCCAGAATTTTCCGGAAATCATCGTGGATCGCCACATTATCATCAATAACCAAGATCCGCCGGTTGTCTTGTTCCATCTCCATTACTGTGTGTCCTCCATATGAATAACTGGTAGATCAAGTGTAAACATGGCTCCCTGATTCGGACCGTCGCTCCAAACCCGCAAGGATCCACCAAGGTCTTTGGCCGCTAATGCACTCGCATAAAGATTCGGCAGGAGATCTGACTGCATCTCCGGGGTCTGGGGCGAAAAAACTCGAGTAAGGCAATCCGATGAAATACCACAACCGGTATCTTCCACTTGCAAACGGACAAACCCGTCCCGATCCGGACAGGGCATCACATGGAGGACCAGGCGATGGGCCCGTGCGGTTGCCTCACGCATCGCATTAATCGCATTCCGGATCAGACTCACCACAATGGGTCTCAGTCTGGCCACTTCCAAGATCCCCTCTCCCATCACGCAATAATCCCGAACCACCTCGATCCCCATCCGATCCAGCTCTCCCTGATGCGCCATCACGGCTTCATCCATGACAGCCACAAAATGGACCGTGTCCTTGAACCCGCCAGCTCGCTCAGGAGCGTGCCCCGCCGTGAGGACATATTCCATTTGCTCAAGATAATAATTCAGCGTCGTCAGTTCCGTGAGTGTCTCCAAATGTTTTTGCCGCAATTCCTGGCTCAATTGCCCTAAAAAATGTGGGATTTTTTTTCCTTTGGGATCCTGGGTGAGATACCATCCGACATTGTCCTCATGCGCCTCCAACATATCGGCAATACGACCAACATCATCCATATGAAATTCTCGCAATTGCTGATTAATCAGTCCTGCCGAGACATGGACGCTATTCAACACATTCCTCATTTTATGAAAGACCGACTCGCCACCTTTGGTCGAGATCGCATTCATTTCCATTTCTCGAGGGAACACTGTGGTTGTCGCCATAAGAATGACACCTACTAAATAAATCTGGTGGATCTCACTCCGCCTCCATGCACTCACATTGGCCCAACATCCTTCACGACCACTGCAATGCCGGCAAGAAACTCACTCCAAATGAAAAGTCTGACATCCAGGCCAGATTTCTTTCGCCTATTACGGAATAAATCGGTCATTCCCCCAAGAACCTTAAAGAGATCCCACCAAAAAAATTTCGAAAATATTGAAAACATGTTAATATCTATGCATTCTTCGTGATGACATTCCTCTCCCATCGCTCTTGCTCGACGATTAAGGCTTTGCTCCTGAAGAATTCCCATACGATCATTCCCCTATCGCTGCAGTTCAGGGTGTCGATTCTCTTACTGCCAGAACAACAACCCGGGCCCAATTCGGCTTCATCCATGCCATGACAGAATCCCATCCGCCTCCTCAATCCGACTCTACTTCGACAACCGCCCTTCGTGGGCTCCTCATTGCCCAATTTTTTGGGGCATTCAATGACAATGCCTGGAAACTCATAGTCGCCCTGCTAGCCATCAAACAAGTGGCAGCCACCTCCGGAATATCCGGACCGGCCTTTGAGGTCGCGTCACAAACGCAAACCACGCAAGCCTTTGTGATGTTTACGCTTCCCCTGATGATTGTCTCGATTTTTGCAGGCGTATTTTCCGATCGATTCAGTAAACGAACCGTGATCGTGGTGATGAAAGCCCTGGAGGTTCTGTTGATGGGAGCCGGAACCGCTGCTCTCTTTGTTAATCCTGATGGTGGGATGCTGCCCTTATGGGTCCTGGCCGGCATGGGGGCACAAAGCGCGCTCTTTAGTCCATCCAAATATGGGATTCTGCCTGAGCTGTTACCGCATCACCGTTTATCTTGGGGAAACGGGCAACTGGAGCTGTGGACCTTCCTCGCCATTATTGCCGGAACAGCCTTCGCCGGACCACTCTTAGAGCTGTCCTGGCCTACTCCATGGATAGCCGGCCTGGTGTTAATTTGTTTTTCCGGTCTCGGCCTCTGGGCCTCCTTCCTGATTCCGCCGGTTCCACGAGCTCGTCCGGATGGGCGCCTCCGTGACACCTGGCGCATGGCCCTGGAAGCCCTCCAAGCCGATCGCGTGCTGACCTTGGGTGTGCTAGGCGCCATTGCGTTTTGGACGTTAGCCAGCTTGGTGGGGCAAGACGTCTTAGTCTATGCCAAGGCAGTTCTGCATCTATCGGATACCTACTCGGGCTTTCCCCTGGCCGCCTTTGGCGTCGGCGTAGGAATCGGTGCGCTAGCCGTCGGGAAACTCTCTGCCACAAAAGTTGAGCTCGGGTATCTGCCCTTAGGAGGCATCGGGATCACCCTAAGTTTAGGCGCCTTAGGCATCTTGAAGCCTGCACTGGGCGGTACGCTTCTGGGTATGGCCTGCCTCGGGATCTCCAGCGGATGTGTGGTCGTGCCCCTCAATGCACTGGTTCAATGGCGAGCGCCGTCCGATCGCCGAGGAGCCGTCATCGCCTTCTCCAATACTTTAGTATTCGGAGGGATCATGATGGGATCGCTGGGGTCAGGATTCTTGTCGACCATCGGCTTCAGTGCCAGCAGCATCTTCCTCGTTTCGGGATTAGGAAGTGCCCTGCTCACCATCTGGTCCTTATACAGACTTCCGGAAACGTTTATCCGGTTGATCTTGGTTCTGTTCACTCATACCCTCTACCGCGTAACCATTCTCGGGAGAGACCGGTTGCCGCAGGAAGGGGGCGCACTCTTAGTCCCAAACCATGCGTCATTTATCGATGGCTTCCTGCTCTT
>JAOUNC010000272.1 GCA_029881175.1 Nitrospirota bacterium
ATGCATTCAGGCCATTGATGCTTCCCATCTCCAATGAACGGTCTAGCCTGTTGTAGGAAATGAGTCGGTCAGACTCCCTTATCGTGTGTCCTCAACGTTTCTTTGTGGTTCAGTCAATCTGACTCGTGGGGCCTGACTGAATAAGTCAGGCCCGTTTTTCTCTACTCACCCCCAGCTCAAAAATCTTCTCGCCCCTTACCTCTTTTTGAGTTGGTCACACACGCAACCTTTAAACCTAGAAACGGCAATTGAGCGCAAAAAAGCTGTGCAAGCTATTGATGTGCAAGCTTTCGTGATTCAACTGTTGTTTTTAGGTTGAAGAAGGACAGACACAAGACATGAAAAATCGAACCAACATCGGCAAACTGGTGAGACCAAGGCCATCAGGTTACGCACTCAGCAAGGATTTTTGAATTGAATGTTTTACTGAAGCATGGACTCATCTTCCTTAGGGGGCAAAAGAGATTTCAATTCTTCGCCAGTCATTACTTCAGCCGTAAGTAATTGCTTGGCTCCCGCCAATAACACCGGGTGCAACGCCGCCAGCAATGTTCGAACGCGCTGCCCTTGTTCATCGATCAACCGACGAACTTCTAAATCGATCTCCTGAGCTGTTTGCTCTGAATACGTTCCCGCTGAGTAAGTGTCAGCCGCCGGCAAAAAGGTGGGCTTGGCTGATTGATCCAAGGCAACCGTGCCTAACAGTTCACTCATGCCATAATCTTTGACCATTCGCTTCGCAATACTCGTGGCCTTTTGCAAGTCATCAGCGGCTCCCGTTGAGGCCTCCCCAAATACCAGCTCTTCCGCCGCGCGTCCTCCCAAGAGTACCGCAATGCGGTTTTCCAATTCCGTGCGCGTATATAAATAGCGATCTTCTTCGGGTAATTGAAGCGTGTACCCCAGCGCAGCCACGCCACGAGGAATGATGGAAATCTTATGGATCGGATCCGAGCCGGGCAAGGAGAGGGCAATCAAGGCATGCCCCACTTCATGATGGGCCACTCGCCGACGTTCCTCTTGGCTTAAGACCCGGTTCTTCCGCTCCAGCCCTGCAATAACCCGTTCAACCGCTTCTTGGAAATCCTCTTGTTGTACGGTCTCTCGCCCACGACGAATGGCCAGCAACGCCGCTTCATTGACCACATTGGCCAGATCCGCCCCAACCATGCCAGGCGTCATGGCGGCAATACTTTCTAATTCCACACCAGGAGCCAGCTTGATGGTTTTTGCATGAATGGCCAAAATCGCCACTCGGCCTTTTCGATCAGGGCGGTCGACCAAAATTTGCCGATCGAATCGCCCGGCGCGGAGCAGGGCTTGATCTAAGGTTTCCGGCCGATTCGTCGCGGCTAAAAGAATGACTCCGACGCGAGGATCGAACCCATCCATTTCAACCAACAGTTGATTCAGGGTTTGCTCACGCTCCTCATGTGCCATCGGGCCAGAACCCCTTGCTTTCCCGATCGCATCCAGCTCATCAATAAAAATAATACAAGGTGCCTTTGCTTGCGCTTGCTCAAATAAATCCCGGACCCTGGCCGCCCCCACTCCAACAAACATCTCGACGAACTCTGATCCGCTGATTGAAAAAAACGGCACTCCGGCTTCACCTGCAATGGCCCGTGCGAGCAAGGTTTTCCCTGTACCAGGAGGTCCGACGAGCAGGACACCCTTCGGGATCTTCCCACCGATTCGCGTATATTTTTCCGGCGACCGCAAAAATTCCACTACTTCTAGGAGTTCTTCCGTGGCTTCATCAACTCCCGCCACATCTTTCATCCGTGTGGGAATGTCCTTTTCGATGTAAACCTTAGCTTTGGATTTACCAATACGCATAAATCCGCCACCAGCACCTTGCCCAAGTTTTCGCAACAGCCAAAACCATATTCCGGCGAAGACTAAGATCGGCACCACCCACGACGCCACATCTTTCCACAAGGTACTGATCACCACCCCAGAAAATTCCACATGCTGTTCCTCAAGCAATCGCACTAAATCTGGATCGTCGACCCGCACCGTCTGAAATCCCAGAGACTTTTCCTTTGCCTCTTTTAATTTCCCATAAATCATCGCCTCTGTAATGGAGACTTCCGCCACCTTCCCGTCTTGCACCCATCCCTTGAATTGGCTATAGGGCACTTCATCCATATGTTGCGACGCCACATAAACTTCCTGAAGAATAATGAGCGCCCAAAAGGCCAGGATGAAATACCACAATGAAACTCGCTGTTTTTTCTCCATATCGATTCTCCCCGTTGGCTTAAACCCATGCGCCCCACTCCCACTGCCATCACTCTACCCAAGAATACGGCCTTCGTCTATTCGCACTCCCTTCAAAAGCTTTCCAGAAAGTGGTTTTCATGGACCATCTCGCTTCTCCATTTCTGGTGAACTAAAAAACAGCCCTTGAACCATGGGGGAAATTTTGCCAGGCTAGAGTATCTTCGGACCCGCGACTTGCGGTACAAAGGCTTTGATTCATATGAATATCCTGCAACACCCACAAGCCATGTGGTGGCTTCTCGCCTGCACCATTCTCGGTGGTGGATTCGCCTGGGCACTGAGTGCGCTTTGGTATCGAAGCCGTCGGCTGGAAGCACTTCGGACCCTGGAAACCCAACTTGCTGCAAGGACCAGTCATGCCGAAGATCTCCAATTTCAGCTAACCGCCTTACATACTGAATATGACCATTTTCGGCAGGAATTTCGACTGATGGAAGTGGCGAAAGTATCGGCAGAAGTCAAATTAACGGACTCACAACACCATATCGAATCGCAACGAGCCATGTTGAATGAGGCCAAACTCACCCTTTCTGATACCTTTCGCTCCTTAGCCTCTGAGGCCTTAGCCGGAAATAATGAGGGGTTTCTGACCTTAGCTGAAGAAAAATTCAAAGCCCTCAAAGACGAAACCGCCAATGAAATTCATCACCGCCAAACCTCCCTGGAAGCCTTAATGAACCCGCTCACCGAATCCCTCCGGGCCTATCAACAAGAAACCAAAGCACTGGAAGATAAGCGATTGCGTGAGTTCAGCTCGGTGAGTGAACAATTGAAATATTTGGCAGCCGCGCAATCGACACTCCAGGCCGAAACATCCAAACTGGTAAATGCCCTACGCTCCCCTCACGTGCGAGGCCGATGGGGTGAAATTGCCTTACGCAAAACCGCAGAACTCGCTGGCATGTCAGCCTACTGCGATTTTCATGAACAGGAAAGTGTTTCAACAGAAACAGGTCGACTGCGTCCGGATATGCTGGTCAAGCTCCCCGCCGGACGGGACGTGGTCGTTGACTCGAAAGTGCCACTCAACGCCTTTCTCGACAGCTTGGAGGCCACGACTGATGAATCCCGTGAAATAGCATTGAAGCGCCATGCCGGACAAGTCAAAACCCATATTCGCCAACTCGCCTCAAAAGAATATTGGGACCAATTTCCTGCGGCACCCGAGTTTGTGGTCTTGTTTATTCCTAATGATTCGTTTTTGGCCGCTGCCGCCGAGCAAGATCCGTCACTGATTGAGTCGGCCTTAACTCAAAAAGTCGTCATCGCGACCCCCACCACCTTCATTGCCTTGTTACGGGCGATTGCCTATGGATGGCGGCAAGAACAGGTGGCGGAAGGGGCGCAACGCATTAGCACGTTGGGGCAAGAACTGGCGGAACGAATGGGCACAATGGTTGAGCACTTCTCTAAAGTCGGTCATGCTTTAGGCCGTACGGTTGAATCGTATAATGCCACAATCGCCTCATTAGAAAACCGTGTTTTGCCATCTGCGCGGAAATTCAAACAACTCGGGGTGAACCCACGAAAAGACCTGTCTGACCTGCAACCCGTGGAACAAAACCCACGGCTGCCGTCTGAAACTGCACTCTCACTTGAGGATCTTCCTTCTTCGCCCTGAAATTTTCCAGGTCATGAAACATGGCTAATATTTCCTCGCAAGTGTCTTCTGAAATACGATTCATTCCTGTTATTGTGTATCATGAGAGAGGCGACTGTCGTGACTATTTAAATTATTGGACTCATGTTGACAAAGGTGCCTCTCGATATGACAACTTTTTTTGAACGGTTACCCCGATACTTCGAAAAGGAGGAGCCCCTGTATGACACACACCCACAGCACACCAGGCGCATGGTCTCGATTACCACAAATCCTCAACCCAACTCGTTGGGGAAGTTCGAGGACAATGCTCTTAACCTCTATCTGGATCAGCCTTTTTATCGCCGTGTTGGCAAACATCTCATGGGCAGCACCGGGTGAGCCTTCCCCTCATCAGGTGAAGACCTTAGAAATCCCGCTTCCTAACGGGAACATCAACAAACCATTGACCTTCCCCCTCTATGAACAGCAAGGCATTCAATATTTCAGCGGGGGATTAGGCAAGGAAGAGCGGAGCGTCACCTATCCACCATTTCCACTGAAATTGATTTTTGTTCAAGGGGAACGGGCATTTTTAGCTGGCATATCCGTTCACATTGCCAAAGAAGACGGAACTCAGTTGATAAGTATTCCCGGGAAAGAAGTCGAGGGACCTTGGTTGTTTATTAACCTCCCAACTGGAACCTATGTGATCAGTGGAACCAGATCACAGGGTTTGACCATTAAAAAAACAATCACCCTGCAACCTAA
>JAOUNC010000273.1 GCA_029881175.1 Nitrospirota bacterium
TTATTGATGGCATGAGCACACATGCCGGGAATCAGGCTTCCTGTCCGTTCATAGACCCACGCCCACAACATTCCACTCCAGAACACCGTGAGAAATGCTGTTGGTCCATATCCATGAGCCAAGGCAAAGATCAACGCGCTCCCGATCAGGGATGCAGGAACCCCGAATTTGGCTCGCAACGTCGAATACAGAATTCCTCGAAAAATCAGCTCTTCAAAAATAGGCGCCACAACGACGACCTCAATAGAGGTTTTCCATAGTTCCGACTGACTTCCCCAGACCAGTTGCGGCATAAACCATTCGGTCCAATGGGTAGAAATTTGAAAGACATCGCCCCCAAGCATGATTAGCCAATCCCCCAGCAGCCCTAATGCGATGACACTGATTAAGAAAAGAACAGACGTCTTGAAACGTTGAAACACGTTCTTACAGCCCAGCACCTCAAAAAAAGAGCGGTTTGTTGAACGACCAAGCCACACCGCTGCGAGAGCCACAGTGGGAAGATATAACAGAAGAGATCCATAGTCCTCCAAAATAGTAATTCCATACGGGACTACGGCGAGAAGGGCAATCAGAAAAATCGAACATGCTCCTCCACGAGCCAACACGGCCAGACCTTCATTGAAAGACCAGAGAGAGGGCTTTTGGCTGAAACATTCAACTCTCCAGAGCATCTTATTTTTAAACCACATTCCCACCACAGAGACTATGCCGATCAACCCGATACCCCCCAGGCTCAATTCAAAAATGGTCAATGCTCGCCATGCCCATAATTGAGGATTGGTCAATTGCTTAAATTGTTGCTGCAAATTATCTCGCAAAGCCTCATTGCCGGATTGGCTGGCTAACCGTCCAGCCAATTGAAAATAAAACCAATTGGCGGGAACCTCTTCAGCCAATTTCGCTTGCAACCAGTCATAATCAGTCTCTACCTGGTCATTCTCCAGATACCCGACATCGAGAAGCCGTCGGAATGTCGGAAATGGAGAGATGGCTGATGGCCACTTCTCCATCAACGCCAAAAGATTCGCTCTCAGGCCGGCTTCGCCATCTAATATTCCCGAATACAATTCATCTAAGGGATGGCGTCTTTCCTCAGGCAATTCCGCATACCAAAGACGCAGCTGCCCTTGAGTATCACCATCTTCCCCCCATAGATGGAACATGGCTTGTTCAAAGGCCGAGAGGTCAGAAAGACGGGATTCAACACCCAAGAGGCGACTGGCGATTCGTTCTAAATCACGGCTCGCCGTCATTGACGACTCGCGAACACCATCAGAAAAAGCAACGGTCCAGAGAAGTAGCCCAAACCCACCTAGACAAACCAGGAGACACAAGGCTGTCAGCACGGAAGAAAATGGACGCTCCCCTTGAACGTGTCCTTCAGAATCCGGCAACAGGCTGGAAGATTGAGAAGGTTCAATCATGGTACGACACAATCTCTAAAAAATGCTCCACCTTCGCGCACGGATGAGATACAATACAGCCATCAACCATTGGTTCATCATAGAGGAACAGACTCGTGTGGAATTTTCTTAAACGACATCGAGATAGTCGGAGTTCGGCTCAAGATCTTGGTCCATATTCGAATTACCGGATGGCCATCCGGTTAGAGCTCACCCAACGGGCTGGCGTCTTTGCGCAATTGGCCAACGCCATGGCCGAAGAGAATGCCAGTTTGGGCGCCATGGACATCGTCTCCGCGACACGCACCAAGATCATTCGAGATATCACAGTGGATGTCCAAAGCGAAGAGCATGGTGAGCGAGTGCTCCAACGGCTGAACACATTGCCCGATGTGCGGGTCATCGCATCATCCGACAGAATTTTCCTGATGCATTTGGGAGGCAAAATTCGTGTCGAAAGTAAGTTTCCCATCAAAACACGCAATACCTTATCGATGGTCTATACCCCTGGTGTCGGCCGTGTCGTTAAAGCGATCGCCAACGACGAAAAACAAGCCTATACCTTCACCAGTAAAAGCAATAGTATCGCAGTCGTCACAGATGGATCGGCGATATTAGGTTTAGGCAACCTCGGGGCTCTCGCAGCCCTTCCCGTGATGGAAGGGAAGGCCATGCTTTTTCAGCAATTTGCGGGGATCGACGCTTGGCCCTTGTGCTTAAACACCCAAGATTCAGAAAAAATCATCCAGACCGTCCTGGCAATTGCTCCAACATTCGGCGGTATTAATCTGGAAGATATCAGCGCCCCGCGATGTTTTGAAATCGAACAACGGCTTCAACGCGAACTCGAAATTCCGGTGATGCATGATGACCAACATGGAACTGCAGTCGTCATTCTCGCCGCCCTTCTCAACGCCCTACAAGTCGTTGATCGTCCCATTCAGGATATCACCGTGGTAGTGATCGGACTGGGTGCCGCAGGCATCGCGTGCTGCGAGTTGTTGTTGGGGGCAGGAATCACCAGACTGAGAGGTTGCGATAAACAAGGTTGGGTCTTGCACCGAACGATCACAGAGCTCCTTCCTCATCGCCATAACCTACGGACGCTCATTCAATATGACGCTCCGACGGGAACAATCCAAGATGCCTTAACAGATGCGCATGTGGTCATCGGCCTCTCCACGGCAAACATTTTGAAACCAGAAGATCTGGCGCTCATGGCTAAGGATCCTATTGTGTTTGCTCTCGCCAATCCTGACCCGGAAATCTCTGCTGAATTGGCCATCCCATCTTGCCGCGTATATGCCAGTGGTCGATCTGATTACCCCAATCAATGCAATAACCTCCTGTCCTTTCCAGGCATATTTCGAGGAGCCCTGGACGTGCAAGCCAAATCCATTAACGAATCCATGCTGCTGGCCGCGGCAAAAGCCTTATCAAAGATTGTTCCAGAATCGGCCTTGAGCGAGGAATACATTATCCCCAGCGTCTTTGACAAACAGATCGTCCCTAAAATCGCGAAAGCCGTGGCCCAGGCGGCTATCGAGAGTGGCATTGCTCGCCGAACGAAGAAAGAAACAGAAGAGGAAATGTAAAAATGGCAACCACACTATCCTGACAGGTAGGACAAAAAAATCAGGACTTGAAAACTCCCCAGAGAAGGATCCCAATTCCCAGCGGCCAAAGATAATAGGTAAATAAATAAAAATGATTGAGACGGACTAACCGCAGAATGACTCCAATCGACCAATACCCGACAAGCGCCGCCACCCCCATCCCCAGCACATAGGTGCTAATAGAGTCGTGAGCTTGCCCAAACACCTTCATCACTTCTAAAAGCGTCGCACCAACAATCGCCGGGATTGAAATTAATAATGAAAATCTGGCAGCCAGCTCCCGATCCAATCCCAGAAGCATCCCCCCCGCAATGGTAGAACCTGATCGGGAAATCCCTGGAAGAACCGCGACGCCCTGAATGAGTCCGATCAGCAAGGCATCCCAAGGCCGCATTTCCTTAGCCGTACGGGCGACGGCTCCACCTCTGGCCACCCACAAAATTACCCCGGTCAGCAATAACATCACGGCCACCACAGAAGGTTGGGCTAACGTCGCAAATCCAATGGATTGCACACCTAAGCCAATAATGGCTGTTGGCACTGAAGCCAAAATGACATAATGCACGGTTTGGCGTTCACACCCTTGAAACATACTGCCCTGTTCAGTTGCCAACCCTAGATACCCTTTGCCGAGAGTGAGAAGATCCTTCCAGAAATAGAGAAGAATGGCCGTAACGGTGGCCATATGCAACATAACGTCATAGAGCAAATTCGTCTCGTTGAATTGCCCAAACCAATGTTGCGCCAAGACTAAATGACCCGATGAAGAGACCGGAAGAAATTCCGTCAGCCCTTGAATCACAGCGAGGACAATCGCTTCAACGTAACCCATAGGCTAGAACCATCTCCATTTCATAGTGACAGAACGACAAGAAAAGGATCACGGATTAGGCCCCTTCCATTGAACGGCAAAGGCCCGAAGGCCTTCTTCCCAAGGGGGCAACATGATGGAAGGATCCTGTAACGATGTTAACACGGCATAGGCCGGACGTGGCGCTGGCAATGGATACTCCGCCGTCGTAATGGGCACAACCGGCGTGTGAATACCACGAGCCTGATAGAGCGATTTGGTGAAATCATACCAACTGGTGCCTCCAGACCCTGCCAGATGATAGGTCCCATAGGATTCAGTTTCGATCACACGAGACACAGCCTGTGCGAGATGTGGGGCAAATGTTGGAGAGCCAAATTGATCGCTGACGACCCGAACCTGCTCCTGATTCGCCAGTCGGCAGATCGTCTGCGGAAAATTCTTCCCGACCACGTGATAAAGCCAGGCCGTTCGTATCATAAAATGTCGTGGATTCCGTTTCTGCACTTCTTCTTCTCCAGCCAACTTACTCTGGCCATAGACAGAAAGGGGGTTCGGGCGATCAAACTCATGGTAAGGACGAGATTGTCGACCATCAAAAACATAGTCGGTGGAGAAATGTACGAGAGGAATATTCATCGCGTTTGTGGCTATGGCAAGATTTCTTGGGCCCAAGGCATTCCCACGATAGGCCGCATCTTGATTGGTTTCAGCCTGATCGACTTGAGTGAACGCAGCCGCATTCAGCACCACGTCCGGGCGTATGTGACTCAAGGCCTTTCGAACAGCCTCAAGC
>JAOUNC010000274.1 GCA_029881175.1 Nitrospirota bacterium
GGAGAGACACCGAAAATACCACCGAACCTGCGAGTAGTAACCACAGGCCTCCCGCGGCGGCAACCAGCCCTTGGACGGAAATTAATTGTGGAACATGATGGAAGGGCCACCTCATGAACAACATGATGCTGCGCAACACCTCACGGCTTTGAAGACATGAAATGCACATGAAAATCGTTGATGTGTGAAAGGGCCTCGTGAGAGAGTGCACCAGTTCGGGCGATCTGGTGTTTTCCACCCTCACTCTACCCTCTCCCTCATAGGGCGAGAAGATGAACACACGACACTTGGTCCACTGCCTTCCGATTGAAATGAGAGTAATACCTGAATTGATCAATTCTTTATGGCGACCTGCACCAATCCGCTTCCCTCATAATTGCAAGCCCTCTCGATTTCGAGGCATGGGGGTTGCAACAATTTTCTGAGACGCCCGATATAAAAAGTTTATACCCACAATCATCAATTGACATGTACGGCATAATACCGTACAGCTTTCAGAAAGATTCATGGAAGGAGCGATATATGAAATCTGAGATAGACACACCAAAATCCGCTCGGTTTGAGGCCAGGATCACCACAGTTCAGAAATCATTATTTCAGCGGGCAGCTGCATTGAAGGGTCATCGGACATTAACAGAGTTCGTGATAACCAGCGCTCAGGAACAAGCAGAAATATACTGATCCGTGAGAGTGAAGTCTTGCGCCTCTCACAGCAGGATCGGCAAACGATTGTTGAGGCTTTGCTTCACCCCCCGACGCCGAATAAAAAACTCAAGCAAGCAGGGGCCCGTTTCAAAAAACTGGTCGACACGCACTGATGCCCGCACTGGCCACGGAGCCACTTGGCACTCAACGTCTCCGCAAAGAATTCTCATGCGGGGCAGATGCGTTAGATATCTATCTCAAACACTATGCGACACAAGACCAAAAACGACGAGTTGCCGTCGTCTTTGTCCTTCCCGATGATGATCGTACGGTGAAAGGGTATTATTCGCTTTCTTCAACGAACATCTCCTCTATCGACCTACCAGAGAAACTTTTAAGCAAGTTGCCCAAACATCCACATCAACCAGCTACCTTATTAGGCCGCTTAGCTGTGGACCGCCGCAATCAGAAACAGGGAATTGGGGAAATCTTATTATTAGACGCCTTGCGTAGAAGTTATATTTTATCAGAGAAAATTGGATCAATTGCGGTGGTGGTCGATGCACTCAACCGAAACGCAAGCGAGTTTTATCAGCAGTATGGGTTTATTCCGCTATCCGATCAGTCCAAACTTTTCATGCCGATGAAAACTATTAGCCAATTATTCAAACAAAAGTAAAAACATTCCTCACAGTTTCACCCGCAAAGCACTGAACACCATCATCCGATACAGGAAAATGGTTTCTGCCTCCTTCCCAGTTCCCCTCCGTCATGCCCGACTTTGTTTATCGGGCCTCCATCTTCGTCCCCTCGTCATGCCAGACGTTTTCAATCGGTAATCCATCTTCACCCCCTCGTCATGCCCGACAGTTTTTATCGGGCATCCATCTTCCAAAGCAGTGAATAGGAAAAAGAGAAATTGAATGGGCGGCAGGAATTTGGGGGGGGTCTTACTCCAATAATGCATGATTTCATCGCCCCCTAGGGGAGAGGATTAAGGTGCGGGGAAAGACAACGAAAAAGCCACCGAGCCTGCAAGTAGTAATTACAGGCCTCCCGCGGCAGCAACCCAACGCTAAGCGAAAATTGTTTGCCGAACGTGATGAAGGGGCAGCATCGTGAACAACATAATGCTGAGCAACATCCCACGCCTTTAGTGCAGTGAAGTGCGGAGGAAGATGAATTAAGAAAAAATGAGACGTGAAAAGGAAGAGGGATGGATCCCCGCCGACAACCTGCGGGGATGACAGAGGGGGAGACGGGGATAACGGAGAAAAAATTGTTAGGGATACCGCGGGAGGCGCGAGAAGGGCAAATAGTAGGATATTTGGCTTTTTAAGATTCTCACTATTTAAACCGAAAACCACGGGAGACTCGTCTTTTTGACATATTCTTTCGCACCCAATTCTCCTCAATGATTCAAGAACCATTTCTTCATTCTCTGGAACGTATGAAATCCGTGCAGCTCCCAAACGGAGGATTTCCTTATCACGCAGGGGAGGAAGCACGACCGGACGCAACGGCCTGGGCTATTATTGCCCTGTCTGCCTATGCATTCGATCGAGAGAGCTGTAATCGTGGACGAGCACATTTAGTTTCCCAACAAGCGAAGGACGGACGCCTCAGCATCTCTCCTGCACATTCTGAGGCTTCCTGGCCAACACCCCTTGCCGTTTTGGCTTGGCAAGAGTCTTCGCAGTCTCACGAAGCGCAGTCCCGGGCTACCGACTATCTCATAGGGTTAACAGGTCAACATTTCCCCAACCCAGACCCTTCAATTTCTGGGCACGACACGGCCATTCGGGGATGGCCGTGGACTGCCGATACCCATAGCTGGGTTATTCCTACAGGGTTGGCAATACTGGCCTTACAACAAATGGGCTTGGGCACGCATATCCGCGTCGTTGAGGGGCAACACATGCTCGTTGATCGCCAGCTTCCACATGGTGGCTGGAATTATGGCAATACGTTTGTGTTTGGCAAAGAGTTACATCCATTGCCCGAGAGCACAGGCGTCGCCCTGCAGGCCCTGGCTGGCGCCACCCCCATCCACGAAGTACAACAGAGCCTCGATTATCTCTTACACGAACTTCCTCACCTCCGGACTCCCCTCTCACTGGGCTGGGCTCTCCTGGGTTTGGGAGCCTGGGGATTAAAACCGCCAAACACGGAAGCATTGGCCTTGGCGAGCTTACAGCGTCAAGAACGGTATGGACCCTATCCGCTCCCTTCTCTGGCCTTACTCCTGTGCGCCGTGAAAGCGTCTCAGGGTCTGCATTCGTTATTCAACGCTTCACCACGAGAGATGCACTCTCCTTCTACTCACGCCTCAGGAGCAAGAAGTTTCTTTCGATGACCACCCCTCTCACGCACACAGAACAGCCAACCCTCTCTCGAAGACAATTGCTGCAGGCCTGTTTGGTCGGAGGTGGGTTAGGTGTTTCAGGATTCTCTCTTCTTCGTTGGTTCTCAAGCACTCGCCTGACGGCTCAAACCTTCATTGGTCATGCGGCAACCTATGAGGCAGACTTTGCCTTGCTCATCCGCCACGGGCTCCAAGAATTGGGGGTGACCCCAGCGGAGATTAAAGGGAAACGCATTTTGTTAAAGCCTAATTTGGTTGAACCCCACGAAACGTTGTCCCATATCAATACCCATCCTCTTGTCGTGCGAGGCGCTGTCGAAGCCTTCCTTCACCTTGGTGCGGCTTCTGTGGTCGTTGCCGAAGGGCCCGGGCATCGTCACGACACCCTCTTAGTTCTGGAAGAATCCGGCCTTGCGGATGTGCTGTACGAAGATCGAATTCCCTTTCACGATTTGAACACGATGGAAGGGCTGACCATTCGCAACCTGGGCAGCCATACGAAGCTGGCCACACTCACGTTCCCTCGATTGGTGCAGGAAGTTGATTGGGTGGTTTCTCTGGCCAAGATGAAAACCCACCATTGGGCTGGCGCCACCTTATCCATGAAAAACTTTTTTGGTGTGATGCCCGGAAACTATTATGGATGGCCCAAGAATGTGTTACATCAAGTGGGAATACCGCAATCAATTTTGGATATCAACGCCACTCTTAAGCCTCATTTCGCCATCGTCGACGGCGTCACCGGAATGGAAGGCGATGGGCCCATTATGGGCACCCCGATACAAGCCGGAGTCCTTGTTATGGGAAGAAATCTCCCTGCCGTGGATGCCACCTGTTGTCGAATCATGAAAATCAATCCACAGAAGATCGAATACCTTCATAAAGCCGACCAGTGGTTAGGCCCCATTCACGAATCACTGATTGAACAACGCGGAGAATCCTGGCGTGCAGTTCAAACACCATTCGCATTAATTCCTGAAATCCCTGCCCATCAAGGCATTCGATTAGGGTAATGTACCAATCTGGCGAGAACTTCTGACTAAGCTTCAATGCCCACCCACGCTGCCCCCTTATCACCACGAGATTTATCCTAAGCCATCAATAGAACTTCACCCGGAAGTTCAAGCCCTCAACAATGCACTGCTGCGACAAGTGGCGAACACTATTCTGATGTCATACTTATGAACAAATTAAGACAGCGTGATCATAGGGTATCCGTAAAAGATCATTTCTATGATGTATGGCAACGTGATCAAAAACCGATTCGGCCAAATGTTTGTAGTCAGCCAGAGTGCGGATATTCTTTCCTCGATCACGATCGACGATCATCTTTGAAAGAACGGATTGATTTTTTGCGTAACAAGGATCAATCGATGCGAAAAACCCATTCACGCCCAACGCTCCTTTGGCCAACTGAAAAAGATGAAGAACTTCGTTATCCCCAAGATGGTGCAGTAACCCAGTGGCAATAACACGATCAAACGTTTCATAGGCAGCGAGTATGTTACCGGTAACTTGTTTAGCAATAAATTCAGCATGCCGATGATTAAATTTCCTCTTCGCAGTCTCAATGTATCGTGCAGATGCATCAAACCCCACAT
>JAOUNC010000275.1 GCA_029881175.1 Nitrospirota bacterium
AAAACCGCTGGGCCGACTTCTTCAAGATCATGGTTCGTTTTTAAGCGCGGAAGCCTGTGCGGAGATAATTATCCGTGCAATGGCTGGGCGCAAGCGCTTCGTCGTGACATCCGTCAGAGGAAAAGTCGGGCGATGGGTGAAGTTGTGCTTCCCTCAGGTGATTGATTGGATGGCGAAGAGAGGAGTGGCTGAGGCGTACCGTCTTTGATTGTCCTGTTGGCTTATTGACGTGTTGAATAATTATTTTTCAAGGCCAAATAAGTCCACAGATACGTTGAATATCTGAGGCCTCTGGGCTGTTCAAAAAAGTTCGTCCAGCAAGGCCGCAACCAGTTTTGCGCGCGGAGCGTACTTCCAGTACGTGAGCACGGAAAATTGGTGAGAACGCCGCTGGCGGCTTTTTTCAACAGCTCGTTTAGGGCATGGCATACGAGACGCGCTCAAGCTGGTAGCCTTTCCTCTTTAGGAGGGTGAGGAGTCCGTCTTCTCCGGCCAAGTGGGCCGCTCCGACGATGACCAGTACGTTTTTATCTTCGGTGAGAAATTTCTCGATTTGCGGCATCCAATTCTGGTTTCGTTCGACTAAGAGTTTTTCATAGAACAGGGGGTAGGTTTTCATGGTTTCCACCAGTTCTTCCAGGCCTTCCAAATTGCCCTGATGCCATGATTTCACCATATGTAAAAACGCCTGTTCTCGTTTCTTCGAATCCGTAATCGCTAAGGTTTCCTTCAGCATGGCCTCTTGGACCTTCATGGGAAGCGTATCAAAGACCGCTATTTGATCTTGAACCGTTTCCAGCCCGCCGGTGGGTTTCCCCGCATCCTTGGCCCGTTGATAGAAATAATTCTCAATCCCTAAATCGGGGCGGAACTCAATGGACGAATCAAACTTGCCGCTCATGTTCAAATACACCACCCATGGCTTGAGCTTATTGACCTGTGCCATGTCGAGCCCCAACGGCTGTAATTTCTTTTTGAGCAGTTGATACGTGCTCGGAGCAAGGGTGGATTTGAGCGTTTGGCCTTTTGGAAGCATGTAGTATTTCTCATTCTTTTTTGCCGTGTCCGGGGAAAAAAGAATCTCCGGATCAATTTCAAAAATAACCTTCTGCGAATTGTAATAGGCATAAGAGAATGAGCGAGTGAGTGGATAATATTCTTCAGCTAAGACATGAATGGATCCTAAAATGTAGACCGTGTTGGTGTCAGATTGAATTTTATAGATGAGGCTATTGTTGTACCCATTGCCCACCATCTGACTCTGCGCAATTCCAGGCAGCACCAGGACCAGGATGAAAATCAGTAATCTGCCCATCCAATGTGCCTGAGCTGAATGATGGTGGTTGGTCATAAGGCTCTCCTTCTGTCGGTCAGGGATGCAATTTGTAAAAGCGATTGGTGTATTGGTCTCAATAGTAGGGTCCGTCGTGGGCCTGTCATGGGCGAGGTTCACGACCTACGCTATTTCTTCGGTGAGGTTGAAAGGAAGGTGAAGGATTCTGCGAGGAAAAAAATGTGAAGGGGAAACAGTTGGTAGCCGTTAATGTTTGGTTTTGTTGATTGGTATTGATTGAAGAGCAAACTTTGAATGGCAAGGGATATGAGGCGGAATAGCTTATGAGCTTTCTTCCGGTTTTGGTTTGGGATCTTGTTGGATGACTTGGAAGTCTTTTTGGGTAATGAAGTTTCCATTGGCGTAGAGACGAAATTCATATTTCCCCGGTCCTGGAAAGACCAGGTAGGGAATATTGACGCCAAAGTCGTGTGTGGCTAAGCGGTTGTGAATCTCGATAGGCGGCAGCGACCCTTTCCCAACCAGTTGATCTTTATCCAGGTAGATTAATTGAATGTCAAAGGCGTATTGGCCTTCCGCATCGGTCAAGGAGAAATAGA
Source organism: Nitrospirota bacterium (assembly GCA_029881175.1). Lineage (GTDB taxonomy): Bacteria > Nitrospirota > Nitrospiria > Nitrospirales > UBA8639 > Nitrospira_E. The sequence continues at coordinate 1,894 of JAOUNC010000275.1, forward strand.
CTCCAACCTGGGGATGCTGGCAGGGAAAGGTTTTTGCCCAAAGATGGGTAAACGCGCCGATGATGCTTTTCTTACCGGTCAGGCTATCAATGATAATGGTATCGCATACGAGAAATGCATGAATGCTGGGTTTGATGAAGTCTGACATGCTTGAAACCTTTCACTCATATCCCTGTTATGAAACTTGCCAGCGATGATTAATGTATGAAGAGGCGTGTGACGCCGACTCCTACCACATAGAGTCCAATAGCCAAGCCGTACGCCGGCCAAAATCCTAACTTGGGAACGGCGGCGATCATAGTGCCGACATAGAGAAACCATGGAGGGGAGAGCCAGATCAAATTTTTTGCGAAGGAAACAGTAGGGGAATCGCCGGCATTGAGATAGATCAGAATAAACGTCACCCCGCTAATGACAGGCAACGTGCTGGCCAAGGCGGCCAAAAAGCCTTTGCCATGACTGCCCAGATACGTGGACACACTCACCAGTAAGCCGCCTAAGAAAAAATAGGCGGCGTATTTTAGTCCTTCATTCATACCAGGCTTCCGTCTCCTTCTTGTTCATTGGCTGTGAAGGCCTTGTGAGCCTCCTGTTGAATGCTCTCACCCTGACCGGTGTAGCGAGGAGAGAAGTGAAAGACCACCAATTGTTGCACCTGAGCTTTTCGCCCTAACGTGCCGGCTTGTCGGGCGGTGAGGTGGTAGCGGTTGGCCGCCTTTTCATGATCTCGCTCTAAAAATGGTGCTTCGCAAAACATGGAGTCGGCGTCTCGGGACAATTCGATAATTTTTCGTTCGTTCTCCGCATCATACCGACAATCCACGATGTAAGCGATTTTCTGTCCACGGCTTATGGTGACAAACTGTTCCTTGAGTTCTCCCAGAATAAACGCCCTGGTTTCCTTTCGGTGTTCAAAATAGAGCGTGGCATCGAAGATATGGGAATCGGGTTTTCCTTCCCAAATGAGTTGTTTGACTTCTTTGAGCCAGGAGCCCACTGGCAGGCCGGCTTCATGTAAGCGGACCTTGTTGATATTGATATGAAACGGTTCCTCCAGCGCAAAAGCTAAAGACGGAATGCGATGATTAAGGGCGACGGCTTTAACGGAGAGGGATGGTTCTACTAGTACTGGAAATCCCTCGGAATGGTCAGCTGGAATAGGTGGGTGGTGTTGGCAGGTGAAGCCGTCTTTTGCGTGAAACTCTGCCTGCTCAATCCGGTCGATGTGAAATTCTCGAACTTCCAGGCTCAACGGATACCCATCCACCAGGTTCCAGGTATAGCCCTGGAGCTTGCCGTGGATGTTGGCGATAAGACCAGGCGGGCCGTACAGCCGAATCCGCTTGCCACGGCCAAGGGCTACCCGAATCAACCGATCGAAGCCGATAAAATGATCCATGTGGGTATGGGAGAGAAATATATCCTGGATACGAAGAAGAGAGGTTGGGCTTAACGACGTGTTGTCTCCCAAATCAAACAAGAGCGCTCTGCGGCTCCATCGAATTTCTACATAGAGACCAGGATCGCCAAAGGGGGCGTTGACCAGGTGGGGAGAAAAAGAAGGGGTCATGCCAACACCGCACGGATAATCAGGTATTCAATGATGACTTCCATGAAGTGCGCGGCCATGGGGATATAGAGGTTCCGTGTTTGGAGCCAGATCCATCCCCAGATGAGCCCATCCCAAAGTGCGATCCAATGGAGATGTTGAAAGGTGGAGACCATAAACGGGTCAAACGCAAAGGCTAAACTGGATATTCCTAGGGCCATGGTTAGCGCGATACTGTCGAAGCCTTTCGACAGTCTTGTGTGTTGCGAGAGCAGAGCCAGTAAGCGTCCAAGCAAGAAGCCCCGAAAATTTATTTCCACCGCGATGGCAATGAATAGAATGAACCATGGCACCATGAGGGCGAGGGGTAGGTGGGCATGAGGCGTATCCCCAAGGAATTCAATGTCTAATCCCAGAGCAGGGGCTCCATAGACGATCAGGATCGTATTGAAGCTTCCGAGTACGAGTCCAATAAACAGTCCTATCCGTATGCCAGCACGGATTTTTGTCGGTTGAAGTCCAAGCTTGTGAATGATATCTGTATTGGAATAAGCCCAGATGCCGAAACTCATGTAGGTGATGATCTGTGGCGCAAATTGGCAAAGGCGATCAGCTTGCCAGGAATCCGGGAGCAGGTAGAAGCTCACCGTGCCGAGTATGGGAATCATGGCTAAACCAGCTACCGTCTCTTGGGAAGGGTTTTTTAGTAAAGAACCTATTTGGCAGTCTGGTCTGTCAGAACATTCATTTTCCCTACCGGAAAGAGGGGACGGCTGAGGGTGGGGACTCTTCATAAGGATGATGAAATTATTTTCTAATTAGGTCGTATTGTTCATCTCTTCTTTATTGATAGCGCAAGGCTTCGGCCGGGTCCAGCTTTGAGGCTTTTATGGCTGGGAAGAGACCAAATCCAACACCTACTCCGACGGCAAACACAAAGGCGATGGCAATGGCGACGGGTTTAATGACCGCCCCCCAATCGCCGCCGCCTGGCATGGATTGCGCGACTAAGTTGCCAAAACCATAGGCGGCGAAAATCCCAAGAATGATGCCAAAGCACCCTCCAATGACACTGATGGTGGTCGATTCAATCAAAAACTGAAGTAAAATATCTTGGCGTCTCGCCCCGATGGCTTTGCGCAAACCAATTTCACGGGTACGCTCG